>NZ_JBEYUV010000003.1:198605-235794 GCF_040643685.1 Nocardioides sp. NPDC047086 | reverse complement strand
CACCAACCCGGTGGGGAGGTGGGGGTGATGGCCAAGCGCCCCAAGGTCACCGTCATCCGGTCGGGACTCAACTCACTTTTCGGTCTCCGGAACTACAGTCTCGGCTCGCCGGAACCACCGACTCGGCCGAGGGCTACCAGGGGACCTCGAAGTCGGCGTCGTCGGCGACCCTGGCTGCCTGGCCGGCGTACTCCACCACGTCGCCGACGCGGAGCTGGCGGCCGCGGCGCAGCTCGGTCTCACCGTTGACCTTCACCTCGCCGGCGGTGATCGCCGGCCGCGCCTCGGACCCGGTCTCCACCAGGTTGGCCAGCTTCATGAACTGACCGAGGCGGATGACCTCGTCGGTGATGGGTACGTCGAACGGCTCGCTCACCCCGCCATCCTCCCCCGCCCGCCGAGACGTCACAAATATCGGCCGAGACGTCACCCGCGTCGGCCGAGACGTCGCTGCGGTCGGCCGACTTGGCAGGAGATGGCATCTCGGCCGACGTACGTGACGTCTCGGCCGACGTACCTGACGCCTCGGCGTCGGTGGGTCACCCGACCAGGACGGCGACGGTGTGGATGATGACGCCGACGAGGCCACCGACGATGGTGCCGTTGATGCGGATGAACTGCAGGTCGCGGCCGACGAAGAGCTCGATGCGGCGGGCGGCCTGCTTGCCGTCCCAGCGCTGGATGGTGTGGGTGATGACGGTGGTCGCCTCGCGGCCGTAGCGCTTGACGACGTAGACGGCCACGTCGGAGGCGAGCGCGTCGTAGCGGCGCTGGAGGGTCTCGTCGAGGACCACCTTCTGGGCGTAGCGGACGACCTCGTCCAGGGCGCGGCGGCGGACGACGCCGTCGGGGTCGCGCAGGGAGGTGGTCAGGGCGCGGCGGAGCGCGTCCCAGATGGAGATGGCGGTGTCGATGACGCCGGGGTGGTCGAGCACGCGCTCCTTGAGCCGCTCGGCACGCTCCATGGTCGCCTCGTCGTGCTGCAGGTTGTCGGCGAGATCGGCGAGCATGGCGTCGATCGCCTTGCGGGCGCGGTGCTCGGGGTCGTCGCGGATGTCGGCGATCCAGCGGACCAGCTCGACATGGATGCGGGCGGTCACCGGCTCACGCAGCACCTGCGGCGTCCACCAGGGCGCCCGCTCGCCGAGGACTTCGGTGACGATCTCCTCGTTCTCCTCGAGCCAGCCGTGCAGCTCGACGAGCGCGAGGTCGACCAGCCCGTGGTGTACGCCGTCGTCCAGTGCCGCCTGCAGCGTGCCGCCGATGAGCGGGGCGATCTGCTCCTCGCGCAGTCGGGGTACGAACCCGTCCTGGATGATCTCGACGATGTGCCGGTTGCTGATCCGGGAGAGCCCGTCGGCGACCACGGTGGAGACCTCGTCGACGACCCGCTTGGCGTTGGGTTCCTCGGAGAGCCACAGCGCGAGCCGCAGGGACGGCATCGCGACACCGAGCCGCTCGCGGATGGTCTCCTCCTGCAGGAAGTTGTCCTGGACGAACTCCTCCAGGCTGGCGCCGAGCTCGTCCTTGCGCTTCGGGATCAGCGCGGTGTGCGGCACCGGCAGCCCCAGCGGGTGACGGAACAGCGCGGTGACCGCGAACCAGTCGGCCATCGCGCCGACCATGGACGCCTCGGCACCGGCGTTCACGAAGCCCCAGAACCCGTCCAGCCGAAGGGTCAGGAGATAGACGATGGCGGCCACGACCAGGAGCCCGGTGGCGACGATGCGCATGCGCCGCAGTGCCTGGCGGCGTATGACATCGGCCTCGGTCTCGACCATCAGGCCGCCGATGCCGGCGCCCCCAGGAGAACTCATGGGCTCAATTGTGCCGGGTCGTCCCAGGCAAGGCGATCTGCAACACCAGGTCCCTAGTTTCTATAGGCTACTCACGGGTTCGCCCACAGGTGAGTTACAAAGCACCCAAGGGCGTCACCGATCCCTTCCCCTGCTCGTTGGAGTGGACGAGAGTGCCTCGGGGAGGCACACGTCCCACCGAGGAGATACATGTCGTCGCACAACGCGGACGGTGTGGGGTCGCATCTGTTCGACTCGTCGAGGAGCGCTATGTCACTGACCACCGCCGCCAAGGTGGAGGTTCTCAGCGTCCTCGTCCGCGCCGGCCGGGAGGCCCGCGCCCCACTCACCCCGCACGACTGCAACACCGTGGTCGAGACCAGCGCCCACCTCGCCGAGATCGCGCCGACCCTTTCCGAGGGAACGCCCAGCGAGCGTGCCCGCGCGACCCGGTCCGCGATGGAGCTGTTCCTCTCGGTCGACTGCCCCCAGCTCGCGCCCGAGCTCCGCGAGGAGCTCGCCAGGGCCGTCGAGCATGTCGTCGTACGTCATCCGGCCACCGCCGTCTAGCACAAGAGACTTTCAAGCACCTCCTCGTTCCAGGCAAAAATGCCGTCGTGGCCCCACGGGCCGCGGCGGCGTGCTTGTATTGAAGAGGGAGGTAGTCGGATGACCATCGTCAGAGCCGCAATCAGCCAGACCACCTGGACCGGGGACAAGGCCTCGATGCTGGACAAGCACGAGGGCTTCGCGCGTGACGCCGCCGCGCAGGGCGCCCAGGTGATGTGCTTCCAGGAGCTCTTCTACGGGCCCTACTTCGGGATCACCCAGGACAAGAAGTACTACCGCTACGCCGAGCCGGCCGACGGACCGATCGTGCAGCGTTTCGCGAGCCTGGCCAAGGAGCTGGGCATCGTGATGGTGCTGCCGATCTACGAGGAGGCCGACACCGGGATCTACTACAACACCGCCGTGCTGGTCGACGCCGACGGCACGATCCTCGGCAAGTACCGGAAGAACCATCTGCCCCACGTCGAGAAGTTCTGGGAGAAGTTCTACTTCCGCCCCGGCAACATGGGCTATCCGGTCTTCGAGTCCGCGGTCGGCAAGGTGGGGATGTACATCTGCTACGACCGCCACTTCCCCGAGGGCTGGCGCGAGCTCGGGCTCAACGGCGCCCACATGGTCTTCAACCCCAACGCCACCAAACCCGGGCTCTCCAACCGACTGTGGGAGATCGAGCAGCCCGCCGCCGCGGTCGCCAACGGCTACTTCGTGCTCGCCCCCAACCGGGTCGGCCTGGAGGACAACGAGTACGGCGCCGAGGCGGTCAACTTCTACGGGATGTCGCAGGTCGTCGACCCCCGCGGCAACTACGTCGGCGAGCTCGGCTCGGGCGAGAAGGAGGAGCTGCTCGTCCGCGACCTGGACATGAACATGGTCCAGGAGATGCGCGACGACTGGCAGTTCTACCGCGACCGGCGGCCCGATTCGTACACCGCGATCCCCCGACCCTGAGGAGGCCGCATGACCACCACGCTCATCACGGGCGGCACGGTCGTCTCCGCGACCGGCCGCACCCAGGCAGACCTGCTCGTCGACGACGAGAAGATCGTCGCGCTCATCTCCCCCGGCGCCACTCCACTCGGCACGATCCGGGCCGATCGGACGATCGACGCGACCGGGAAGTACGTCATCCCCGGCGGCGTCGACGCCCACACCCACATGCAGCTGCCGTTCGGCGGCACCAACGCCTCCGACACCTTCGAGACCGGCACCCGGGCGGCGGCCTGGGGCGGCACCACGACGATCATCGACTTCGCGGTGCAGCGCTACGGCGAACGCGTACAGGACGGGTTGGCTCGCTGGCACGAGCTGGCGGCCGGCAACTGTGCGATCGACTACGGCTTCCACCAGATCATCGGCGGGGTCGACGACGACGCGCTCAAGGCGATGGACTCGCTCGTGGACGAGGGGATCACCTCGTACAAGCTGTTCATGGCCTACCCGGGCGTCTTCTACTCCGACGACGCGCAGGTGCTGCGGGCGATGCAGAAGGCGACCGACCACGGGCTGCTGACCATGATGCACGCGGAGAACGGACCGGCCATCGACGTGCTCGCCGCGCAGCTGGCCGAATCGGGCAGGACAAGCCCCTACTACCACGGCATCGCGCGTGCCTGGCAGATGGAGGAGGAGGCCACTCACCGGGCGATCATGCTCGCCGACGTGACCGGCGCTCCGCTCTACGTGGTGCACGTCAGCGCCAAGCAGGCGGTCGCGCAGCTGGCCGCAGCGCGCGACCACGGGAAGAACGTCTTCGGAGAGACCTGCCCGCAGTATCTCTACCTCTCCCTCGAGGAGCAGCTCGGCGCGAGGTCGGAGGAGTGGGGCGACTTCGAGGGCGCCAAGTGGGTCTGCTCGACGCCGCTGCGCTCGCGCGCGGAGGGCCACCAGGATGCGATGTGGCAGGCGCTGCGCACCAACGACCTGCAGATGGTCTCCACCGACCACTGCCCCTTCTGCATGAAGGAGCAGAAGGAGCTCGGCAAGGACGACTTCCGGGCCATCCCCAACGGAATCGGGTCGATCGAGCACCGCGTCGACCTGCTCTACCAGGGCGTGGTGACCGGGCAGATCACGCTCGAGCGGTGGGTGGAGCTGATCGCGACCACACCGGCGCGGATGTTCGGCCTCTACGGCCGCAAGGGCGTCATCGCTCCGGGCGCCGACGCCGACATCGTCGTCTACGACCCCGCCGGCCACACCTCCATCGGTGTCGGGGAAGGCAAGACCCATCACATGAACATGGACCACTCCGCCTGGGAGGGCTACGAGATCGACGGCCACGTCGACGTGGTCCTCTCCCGCGGGTCCGTCGTCGTCGCCGACGGCGAGTTCCAGGGCACCAAGGGCCACGGCAGCTACCTCAAGCGCGACCTCTCCCAGTACCTGGTGTGACGTCATGGACTTCGGTGTCGTCCTCCAGACCAACCCGCCCGCCTGGCGGGTCGTCTCGCTGGCGAAGCAGGCCGAGGCGTACGGCTTCGACTACGTCTGGACGTTCGACAGCCACCTGCTGTGGATGGAGCCGTACGTCATCTACAGCCAGATCCTCGCCGAGACTCGCACGATCAAGGTCGGCCCGTTCGTCACCAACCCGGCGACCCGCGACTGGACGGTGACGGCGTCGGTCTTCGCGACCCTGAACGAGATGTACGGCAACCGCACCGTGTGCGGGATGGGTCGCGGCGACTCCGCGGTGCGGGTGCTCAACGGGAAGCCGTCGACGATCAAGGAGATGCGCGAGGCCACCCGGGTTATCCGCGAGCTCGCGAACCGGCGGCCGGTCGAGGTCAACGGCACCACGCTGCAGTTCCCGTGGGCCAAGCGCTCCGAGCTGGAGGTGTGGATCGCCGCCTACGGTCCGCTCGCGCTGAAGGCGGCCGGCGAGGTCGGCGACGGGTTCATCCTGCAGCTGGCCGATCCCGACATCACCGAGTGGATGATCGGGGCGGTCAAGAAGGCGGCCAGTGACGCCGGCCGCGACCCGGAGTCGCTGACGTTCTGCGTGGCCGCGCCTGCGTACGTCACCGACGGCTCGCTCGCGGCCCTGGACCATGCCCGCGAGCAGTGCCGGTGGTTCGGCGGGATGGTGGGCAACCACGTCGCCGACATCGTCGCCAAGTACGGAAGCGGCGCGGTCCCGCAGGCACTCACCGACTACATCGCGGGCCGCGAGGGCTACGACTACAACGAGCACGGCCGGGCCGAAAACACGCACACCCAGTTCGTCCCGGACGAGATCGTCGACCGGTTCTGCCTCCTCGGCTCGGTCGAGGAGCAGGTCGCCAAGCTCGACCAGCTCACGAGTCTCGGCGTCGACCAGTTCGCCGTCTACCTGCAGCACGACGCGATGGACCAGACCCTGGCGGCGTACGGAGATCTGGTGATCCCGCGAGTGAACCGCCCGGTGACCGCGAAGGCATGAGCACGCGATTTCGTTGATCTAGGCGTGGGAATGTAACGAAAACGTAGCCGTTGTCCTGATATACCGTCGTAATCAGTATTTCGGATCAGCGGCGACCCCGTTGCTCCCGGCGTAGAGTGAGGAGCCAGATCCATGTCCATCCACGCACCCCAGGGGACAGCCTTGACCAGCGCCAGCGACGCCCGCGCCTACGACCTCGACCGAGCCCACGTCTTCCACTCCTGGTCCGCCCAGGGGTCGCTGAAACCGCTCGTCATCGCCGGCGGGCAGGGCTCGCGGGTGTGGGACGACTCCGGGCACACCTACCTGGACTTCTCCTCCCAGCTGGTCAACACCAACATCGGCCACCAGCACCCGCGGGTGGTGGAGGCGATCAAGAAGCAGGCCGAGACGCTGACCACGATCGCGCCGACGACGGCCAACCTGGTCCGCGGCGAGGCCGCCGAGCGGATCACCGACATCGCGCCGGTGGGCTTCAACAAGGTCTTCTTCACCAACGCCGGCGCCGACGCGGTCGAGAACGCGATCCGGATGGCGCGCATCCACACCGGCCGCGACAAGGTGCTCTCGACCTACCGCTCCTACCACGGCAACACCGGTTCGGCGATCGTCGCGACGGGCGACTGGCGACGGATCCCGAACGAGTACGCCCGCGGTCACGTCCACTTCTTCGGCCCCTACCTCTACCGCTCGGAGTTCTGGTCGACCACGCCCGAGCAGGAGGCCGAGCGCGCCCTGCACCACCTGCGCCGGGTCATCGAGTCCGAGGGGCCGGCCTCGATCGCGGCGCTCCTTCTCGAGACCATCCCCGGCACCGCCGGGATCATGATCCCGCCCCCGGGCTACCTCCCCGGGGTCCGGGCGCTGGCCGACGAGTTCGGGATCATGCTCATCCTCGACGAGGTCATGGCCGGCTTCGGTCGCACCGGCGAGTGGCTGGCCCTGGACGCCTACGACGTCGTCCCCGACCTGATCACCTTCGCCAAGGGAGTCAACTCCGGCTACGTACCCGCAGGCGGGGTGATCATCTCCGACCCGGTCGCGGCGACCTTCGACGACCAGGTTTTCCCCGGCGGCCTCACCTACTCCGGCCACCCGCTCGCGATGGCGTCGATCGTGGCGACCATCGAGGCGATGAACGAGGAGGGCATCGTCGACAACGCCGCGACCATCGGCACCGACCACATCGCCCCCGGCCTCGCCGCGCTGGCCGAGAAGCACGACGTGATCGGCGAGGTGCGCGGCACCGGGGTCTTCTGGGCCCTCGAGCTCGTCGCCGACCGCGAGACGCGGGAGCCGCTGCCGGCCGCGACGATGGGCCGGATCAAGTCCGACCTCATCGCCCGCAACCTGATCCCGTTCACCATGGAAAACCGCATCCACGTGGTGCCCCCGTGCGTCGTCACTCCCGACGAGGTCGCCGAGGCGATCTCGATCTACGACGACGTGCTCGGCTCGCTGTAACAGCTCTGAGAAGGACGCATGACATGACCGACCTCCCCATCCTCGACCACTGGATCGGCGGGGCCACCAACCCCGGCACCGGCACCCGTCTCGGCGACGTCTACAACCCCGCGCTCGGCACCGTTCAGAAGCGCGTACGCTTCGCCGCGGCCGCCGACGTCGACACCGCCGTCTCCGCGGCCAAGAAGGCGTTCGAAGAGTGGAGCGAGACCTCACTCACGCGACGTACGGCCGTGCTCTTCAAGTTCCGCGAGCTGCTCAACGCCCGCAAGGGCGAGCTCGCCGAGATCCTGACCGCCGAGCACGGCAAGGTGCTCTCCGACGCGGCCGGCGAGATCGCCCGCGGGCTCGAGGTCGTCGAGTTCGCCTGCGGCCTCTCCCACCTGCTCAAGGGCACGGTCTCCGAGCAGGTCTCGACTGGCGTGGACGTGACCACGCTCAAGCAGCCGCTCGGCGTGGTGGGCATCATCAGCCCGTTCAACTTCCCCGCCATGGTGCCGATGTGGTTCTTCCCGATCGCGATCGCCGCCGGCAACGCGGTCGTGATCAAGCCCTCGGAGAAGGATCCGACCGCTTCCAGCTGGATCGCGGAGCTGTGGTCCGAGGCTGGGCTTCCCGACGGTGTCTACAACGTCGTGCACGGCGACAAGGAGGCGGTCGACGCGCTCCTCGACAACCCCGACGTCGCCTCGATCTCCTTCGTCGGCTCCACCCCGATCGCCCGCTACGTCTACGAGCGCGGCACCGCCGCCGGCAAGCGGGTCCAGGCGCTCGGGGGCGCCAAGAACCACATGCTGGTGCTGCCCGACGCCGACCTCGACCTCGTCGCCGACTCGGCCGTCAACGCGGGCTTCGGCTCGGCCGGCGAGCGCTGCATGGCGATCTCGGTGGTGCTCGCGGTCGACTCGGTGGCCGACAGCCTGATCTCGAAGATCACCTCGCGGATGGCCACGCTCAAGACCGGCGACGGCACCCGTGGCACCGACATGGGACCGCTCATCACCGGCGCCCACCGGGACAAGGTGGCTGCGTACGTCGACGTGGCCGCCACCGACGGGGCCGAGGTCGTCGTCGACGGTCGCGGGATCGAGGTGGACGGTGACCCGAACGGGTTCTGGGTCGGACCGACGCTGGTCGACCGGGTGCCGACGACGTCGACCGTCTACACCGAGGAGATCTTCGGCCCGGTGCTCTCGGTCGTCCGCGTCTCCGGCTACGAGGAGGGCCTGGAGCTGATCAACTCCGGTCAGTTCGGCAACGGCACCGCGATCTTCACCAACGACGGCGGCGCCGCCCGCCGCTTCCAGCGTGAGGTCCAGGTCGGGATGGTCGGCGTGAACGTGCCGATCCCGGTGCCCGTCGCCTACCACTCCTTCGGCGGCTGGAAGGCGTCGCTGTTCGGGAACGCGAAGGCGTACGGCCCCGCGGGGCTGGACTTCTTCACCCGCGAGAAGGCGGTCACCACCCGGTGGCTCGACCCGTCGCACGGCGGGATCAACCTGGGGTTCCCGCAGAACTCCTAGGGCCTCCCCACCGGGTCAGTAGCCGTAGTCGTCGTCGAGGCCGCCCGCGTCGAGCTTCTGCTCGGCGTAGTCGGCCTCGTCGACGTCGTCCGGTGTCGAGGTCACCGTCTCCTCGGCGTCCAGAGGCGCCTCGTCGTCGACGGTCTCCTCCACGACGTCGGTCGCCTGCTCCTCGAGGTCTGCCTCTGCTGCGTACTCGCTCATCTACCCTCGCTCAGGTCGATCCATCTGCTCGGTCTCCAGTAGATCACCGGTGCCCCGGAGCCGCCATGACCCAAGCGTGGCTCGGTTGCCTCAGCGTCGGCGTTGCGCGCCCAGGGCCAGCCGGAGATCCTGCTTCAGCGTGGTGTAGGCCTCCTTGGGCTGCCGGTTCACGTCCCAGAGCAGTGCGTAGCCCTGGCCTTCGAACCAGCCCGGTACCCAGGAGTGGGCGTCGTCGATGCCCCAGATCGTGAACGAGGTGCAGGCGCGTACGGAGAGACAGGCCTGGAGCATCTGCGAGAACTCGTAGGGATGGGCGAAGAGCGCCAGGTCGTCCGTGGGAACCTGAGTCTCCGCGGAGTCCACGAAGGTGCGTACGTCGGCCTCGGTGACCGCGACCTTCAGCCCCAGGTCGGCGTAGCGCTGCAGGTCGGCGCGGAACCGCTCGCCGGAGAAGCCGTACTGGGTGTCGAGATGGCCCTGGTTGCCGATCCCGTGGATCGGCACACCCTGGGCGATCACGTCCTTGGCCCAGGTGTAGACCGCGGTCGACTTGGCGCTGTCCCCGTCCTCACCGGCGATGTTGTAGTCGTTGTAGAACAGCTGGGCCTTGGGATCGGCGGCATGGGCCCAGCGGAAAGCGTCGGCGACGATCCCGGTGCCGAGGTGCTTGATCCAGAAGTTGTCGCCGTTCATGCCGTTGGGAAGCGGCTCAGGGCTCCAGGAGTCGGCGAAGAACTCGTTGGCGACGTCCCACTGGTAGACCTTGCCTCGGAAGTGGCGGACCTCGTCGGTGATGTGCTTCTTGAGGATCGCGCGGAGCTCGACGCTGCTGATCGCGCCGCTGTTCACGCCCTCCGTCAGCCAGGCGGGGTTCTGGTTGTGCCAGAGCAGGGTATGGCCACGCACCTTCTGACCGTGGGCGCGGGCGAAGTCGACGACCTCGTCGGCGCCGGACCAGTCATAGTTGCCACGAGTCGGCTCGACAGACTCCCACTTCATCTCGTTCTCGGGAGTGATGCTGGAGAACTCGTCGGCGGCGATGCCGGCGAGCTCCTCGTCCGCAAGCACCTCGGGGTTGGCGGCGACACCCAGCTGCAGACCGATCTGGGAGGCGTAGGAGCGAAGCGAGTCGGGCGGGGGCCGGAAGCCAGGTGGCTCGGCCTGGGCCATGGATGACGCGGAGGCCGCGACGGTCGCCGCCGCGGTCACGGTCACGACGAGGTGACGAAGTTTCACGGTGCCTCCAGGTGCGCAAGGTGTGATCAGCATCACAGACAAGGACCAGGATGGCGAGAGTCGTCTACCTTTGTCAATCGTTGTCGATAACGTTTTCTGAAGACACGCGCCGACGCTGGTCCCCGGCTACGATCCGGACCATGCACACCGAGCCTCCTGCCCGCGAAGCCCCCGGATCGACGTGGGCCCGCAGCTACGACTACACCGCGCGCGAGATCGTGCGACCACGTTCCGTGGATGACGTACGCGACCTCGTGCTGCGCGAGCCGAGACTGCGCGCGCTGGGTTCTCGGCACTCCTTCACCGATCTCGCGGACACCTCGGGGGCGCTGGTCTCGCTCGACGGCCTGGAGCCCTCGCCGAGCCTGGCGGGGGACGTGGTCCGGGTGCCCGGCGGGATGCGCTACGGCGAGCTCGCGGCCTGGTTGCAGGAGCACGGGCGGGCGCTGCCGAACCTCGCCTCGCTCCCCCACATCTCGGTCGCCGGCGCGGTCGCGACCGGCACTCATGGTTCCGGGGTCGGCAACGGCTCGCTGGCGACCTCGGTGACCGCGCTCGAGGTCGTCGACGGCCGCGGCGATCTGGTGCGCCTGGAGGCCGGCTCGCCCGACTTCTCCGGGGCCGCGGTCGGTATCGGCGCCCTGGGGATCGTGACCCATCTCGAACTGCTGACCTCGCCGACCTACCAGGTCACGCAGACGGTCCACGAGGGCCTCACCTATGCTGACCTGCGAGAACACCTCACCGAGATTCTGAGCGCGGCCTACTCGGTGTCGATCTTCACCCGTTGGGCCGACGAGCCCGACGGGTCCGTCGCCAAGGTCTGGGTGAAGTCACGCTCGACGACGCCGGAGCTCCCGGGGACGGTGCCCGCGACCCGGCCGACCCACGTCATCCCCGGTCTCGACCCGGCTCCGTGCACCGAGCAGCTCGGCGTGCCGGGACCGTGGCACGAGCGGCTGCCTCACTTCCGCCTCGACTTCCAGCCGAGCGTCGGCGCGGAGCTGCAGAGCGAGTACCTGGTGCCGCTCGAACGCGCACAGCAGGCGGTCGACGCCGTCCGCTCGCTCGCCGACCGGGTCCGGCCGCTCCTGCAGGTGGGCGAGATCCGCGCGGTCGCCGCCGACGAGCTGTGGCTCTCCCCCGCGTACGGCACCGACGTCCTGGCTCTGCACTTCACCTGGAACGCCGACCCTGTCGGTGTAGGTGAGCTCCTGCCCGAGCTGGAGCAGCGGCTTCCGCCGGGCACCCGGCCGCACTGGGGCAAGCTCTTCGCCAACGAGAACCCCGGGAACGAGTTCCCGCGCTGGGACGACTTCAGGGATCTCGTACGCCGCTTCGACCCGGACCGCCGGTTCTGGAACCCCTGGCTGGGCCGGGTGGTCGGCTGAGGCTCGGCCCCTCAGTCCTCGACGAACTGGCGGTGGTTGCGGATCACCTCGGCGATGATCACGTTGAGGATCTTCTCGGCGAACTCGGGATCGAGACCGGCGTCGTCGGAGAGCCGGCGGAGTCGCTCGATCTGGACCGCCTCGCGGCTGGGATCGGCCGGCGGAAAGCCCGCGCGCGCCTTCAGCCGGCCGACCTGCTCGGTGCACTTGAAGCGCTCGGCGAGAAGGTGGACGAGAGCGGCGTCGAGGTTGTCGATGCTGCCACGCAGGCGCAGGAGCTCGTCGTGGGCGGCGCTGTCGGGTTCGGTCACAGCGCTATCAAACCTGATGTGAGCCACGGGGCCACACCGAGTCTTACTCGCCGGACTCCTTCGAAGCCTGCTCGGCCAGCGCCTTGTCGATGTCGAGGTCGACAACCGCGTCGATGACCTGCTTGAGCGCGGGCGCGGGCAGCGCGCCGGGCTGGGAGAAGACGAGGTTGCCCTTCTTGAAGGCCATCAGCGTCGGGATCGAGGTGATGTTGGCGGCACCCGCGAGCGCCTGCTCGGCCTCGGTGTCGACCTTCCCGAAGACGATCTCGGGGTGCTCCTCGGAAGCGGCGTCATAGATCGGGCTGAACTGGCGGCACGGGCCGCACCAGGACGCCCAGAAGTCGACGAGGACGATCTCGTTGTCGGTGACGGTGCTCTCGAAGTTCTCTGCGCCGAGCTCGACGGTGGACATGGGGCTCTCACTTCCGGTCTGGGTGGCTGCGCGCCGGATCGGCGGGCACGTACGTCTCAACGCACGTGCCCCGCTGAGGATTCCCCGTGCGGATTCCTGGTCGGATCAGGGAAGGCGCTTGGCCTTCGGCCCGATCTGCCGCTCGATGCGGCTGCGTGGCTGCCCGGTCAGCTTGGCGACGATCGGCACCCGGAACACGTATCCACCGACGGCCGCTGCGATGACCAGCAAGATAATCCAGAACATGTGATCCAGCGTACGCCGCACCACCCAGGCCCCACCTCAGGATTCTCCCTGAGATGGGGCCCGGATGAGTCCCGGGTGGGTCCCGGGTCGGCGTCAGGCGGCGCGCCGGCCGCGGCGGCCGGACTCGCGCTTGCGGAGGGCGTCGGTGAGCAGCGAGACCAGGGCCTCGAGCTGCACGTCGGCGGAGTCGGTGACCTCCTCGTCGGAGCCGTCCAGGGCACGAGCCGCGAGGCCGGCCTTGGAGTCGATCAGCTCGGCGATCCGGGTGTCGATGGTCTGCGAGGCGATGATCCGCCAGGCGGTGACCGGTTCGGTCTGGCCGATGCGGTGGACGCGGTCGATCGCCTGGGTCTGCTCGGCGTCGGTCCAGGAGAGCTCGGCCAGGATCAGGTTGGAGGCGGCCTGCAGGTTGACGCCGACACCGGCGGCGGTGAGCGAGCAGACGATCACCTCGACCTCGGGGTCGTTCATGAACTCGTCGATGGCCTTCTCGCGCGCCTTCGAGGTCTGGTCGCCGCGGATCGTGGAGTAGCGGATGCCGCGCTCCTCGAAGAGCTTCTGCGCGGTGTCCATCACCTCGATGTGCTTGGCGAAGAAGACGACCTTGCCGACGTTGCGCGCCAGCTGGGCGGCGTAGTCGGCGGCCAGCGAGGCCTTCGCGCGACCGATGCGGCGCATCATGCCGAAGACGTTCTCGCCGGTGGAGGCGTCCTGGTCCTCGCGCTCCCAGGTGGCGACGCGGCGGATCAGCTCGAGGTCGAGCTCGCCGGGGGCCGGCTTGGCGCCGGTCACCCGGGTCTCGATCGCGGTGTCGTAGCGCTGCATCATCCGCTTGGCCAGCTCGGCCTCGGCGGCCCGGATCGAGCGGCCCTCGGCGTCGTCGAGCTCGACCGGCAGGTCGGCCACGCGGCGGGCCGGGATGTCGCTCGCGACGTCGATCTTGCGGCGGCGCACGATGCCCTGGTTGACGACGACGCGGCGGGCGGCGCCGTAGAAGCTGTTGTCCTGCGGGGTCAGCCCGGTCTCCTCGAGGCCCTCGAGCAGGCCGTTGAGGGGCTTGACGTCGTCGATCCAGCCGAGGAACTGCCAGATCGCCCGGAAGTCCTCGATGTCGTTGATCAGCGGGGTGCCGGTCAGCGCCATCAGCAGCGGGTTGGCCGTACGCTGCCGAATCTTCTCCGAGAGGGCCAGCACGTGCTGGGAGCGCTGGGAGGACTTGTTCTTGATGAAGTGGGCCTCGTCCACGACCATGCCCTTGAAGCCGAACTCGCCGAGCCAGCCGACGTGACGGTCGAGGATCTCGTAGTTGACCACGATGATGTCGGCGAACCCGTCGATGTCCTCGCCGTTGCCGTGCACCACGGTCGCCTTCTTGGACGGCGTCCAGAGGTTGACCTCACGCGCCCAGTTGGCCTTGACGACGTTGGGCACGACCACGAGCAGCGGGTAGGCGTCGGCCGCCTCGGCCGCGAGCAGGGCCTGGGCGGTCTTGCCGAGGCCGGGCTCGTCGGCCAGCAGGTAGGTGCGGTGGCCCTCGGCCGCCGAGGCGACCAGCTGCGCCTGGTGGTGCATGAGCTCGCGGGTGCCGGGCGCGTCGATGTGACCGGGACCGTAGGCCGGCGGCTCGGGCAGCGGCATGCAGGAGGGCCCGGAGTCGGCGTACTCGAAGCTTCGGAACAGCGGCCCGAGGAGCTCCCAGCCGGACAGTCGGCGGGCGTGCACCGGCGGGCGCGCGTTGGTGAAGTCGGGCACCAGGAACGGGTTGGAGAGCTGGCGCTGGATGACGCTCGTCGGGACCACGCGCTTGTCGGGGACCGCGACGGCGGGCGTCTCGTCCTCGTCATCCTCCTCATCCTCCGGCACGTCGACGCCACCACGGGCCATCAGCTCGTGCTTGAGGTCGACGGCGGCCTCGGAGATCTCGGCGTCCTCGGCGAGGAGCTCGAACAGACGCGAGTCCATGGTCGCGGTCTTGGCCAGGATCGTGGCGATCCCGTCCAAGCGCTTGAGCTGCTCGGCGCGGCGGCCCTCGTTGAGGGTCTCGTCCTCGAGCACGCGGTGGCGCTCGTCTCGGGCGAGGAGCGCGACGACCTGGAACTTGGTCCGTACGTCGGGCATGGCCGAGCGGCGCTGCACCGCCGACTCCACCTCGCGGACGACCTGCGCGAGCACCGGAATGATGCCCTCGTTGTCCCTGTGGACGCCCTTGCGGCGACCGTTCTGCCCGGACTTGCCGGCACTGCCGTTGCTACGCGAACGGCCGGACCGGTTGTTGCGCCGGGTAGCGGCTCCCTGAGCCAACTGATTCCTCCTTGGGGCCACGCACGGGTGAGTGGCATGTCCAAATGCCGACCCTCATCGGCCGGTCGCCCTCCCAGGGCTCACGCAGATCGATGGCAGACGACTGACGACCGCGTTCAAAACAGCGGATACGCGCGATCGGCGCCTCATCGACCGGGCCAGTGACCCGTTCGGTCCCCACGACGAACGTCCACGAGCCGGGCGCTTGCAGCGAGTGTAACCCCACCCACACCGGTTAGCGGAAGTCTCGTTCCGCGTTTTCTGTCAATTGATCAAACACCGGGGTCGGACAGGGCTCGGATGAGCCTCAGTCGGTCAGGTACTGATCGGCCCAGGCCGAGATGATCCGGGCAGCGCGCTGGGCCTGGCCCCTCTTCGTGAGTAGGTGATCGGATCCCTCCAGCGCCACGAAGGACCGCGGGTGGCGGGCGGTGTTGAAAATGTCAGAGGCGTTCTCGATGCCGACCGTGGTGTCGGTGGGGCTGTGCATGACCAGGAGCGGCTTCTTGAGCTGCATGATCTTCTGGCGCAGGTCCGCGCGGCGTACGTCATGGACGAAGTGCTTGCGCAGGGTCAGCGACTTGCCGCCGGCCATCCACGGCGCCTGGCCGTCCTCGAAGACCCGGGAGAGGACCGCGTCGTAGTTGTGCTCGACGTGCGCCGGCTGGAACGGGGCGCCGACGGTGGCCACGGCGTCGACCCCGACGGACTCGTGAGCCGCAGCCAGGACGGCAGCGCCGCCGAAGGAATGGCCGACGAGCAGCTCGGCCGGGGTGCCGCGCTCGGCCATGAAGCGGGTGGCCTCGACGGTGTCGGCGACCTTGTGGGTGAAGGAGCCGTCGCCCCAGTCCCCCTCGGAGTCGCCGAGCCCGAGGTTGTCGAAGCGGAGCATCCCGATGCCCTCGGCGGCGAGCTGCTTGCACATCCGCGCGGCGGCCGGAGAGTCCTTGCCGAGGGTGAAGCCGTGGCTGAACACTCCCCAGCCACGCACCTCACCCTCGGGCAGGTCGATGAGACCGGCCAGCATGGGTCCGGACGTACTCTTGAAGGTCACCTTCTCAGCCACGCCCAGGATTCTCTCAGAATCCGGCGGGCTCGCCCGGGTCTGCTCAGCGCTCGACGTAGAACAGACGCTTGTTGAGGAACTCGTCGATCCCGAGCGGGCCGAGCTCGCGGCCGAAGCCGGAGCGCTTGGTGCCACCGAAGGGGACGTCGGCGCCCTCGCCGGCCGGCGTGTTGACGTTGGCCATGCCCACCTCGAGCTGCTGGGCGACGGCGATCGCACGCGCCTCGTCGGTCGAGAAGACGGCGCCGCCGAGGCCGTACTCCACGGCGTTGGCCAGCTCGACGGCCTCCTCGTCGGTGCTCACCTTGTAGACGACGGCGACCGGACCGAAGAGCTCCTCGGTGTAGGCCCGCATCTGCGGGGTGACACCGGTGAGGACGGCCGGAGCGAAGAAGGCGTCCGGGCCGTCGGAGATCTCGCCGCCGGCGTGGAGCGTGGCGCCCTTGTCGACGGCGTCCTGGATCTGTGCGCGCAGCGCCTCGGCGGCCTTGCGGGCCACCAGCGGGGAGTAGACGGTGTCGTCGCCGTCCTCGCCCTCGAGCGGCGTCATCGCGGCGGCGCGCTTGGTCAGGGCCGCGACGAAGTCGTCGTAGACGCCCTCGTTCACGATCATCCGCTTGTTGCCGTTGCAGACCTGGCCGACGTTCTCCATCCGGGTCGCCCATGCGGTCTCGGCGGCCTCGTCGATGTCGTCGGAGTCGAGGATGATGTAGGGGTCGGAGCCGCCGAGCTCGAGGACGACCTTCTTCAGGTGGCGACCGGCGGCCTCGGCGACGGCCGTGCCGGCGCGCTCGGAGCCGGTCAGGGAGACCGCGCGGACCCGCGGGTCCGCGATCATGGTGGCGATCTGCTCGTGGGTGGCGTAGAGGTTCTGGTAGACGCCCTCGGGCAGGCCGGCCTCCTCGAAGATCTTCGCGATCGCGGCCGAGGAGCGCGGGCAGTTCTCGGCGTGCTTGAGGATGACGGTGTTGCCGGCGACCAGGTTGGGCGCGGCGAAGCGGGCCACCTGGTAGTAGGGGTAGTTCCACGGCATCACGCCGAGCACCGGGCCGAGCGGGAGGCGCTGGATGACCGCCTTGCCCTCGTGGCCCGGCAGGTCGGTCTCCTTGAGCAGGTCGGGACCGTGGTCTGCGTAGTAGGCGGTGATCTCGCCGGAGAACTCGGCCTCGCCGGCACCCGAGGAGGCCTTCTTGCCCATCTCGGTGCGGATGATCTTGCCGAGGTCGGCGGCGCGCTCGGTGAAGAGGTCCGCGGCGCGCTTCACGATCGCGGAACGCTCCTCGATCGGGGTCGAGCGCCAGGCAGCGTACGCCTTCTGGGACCGCTCCAGCGCCTCCTCCACCTCGGCGTCGGTGGCGAACGGGAAGGTCTCGATCACCTCGCCCGTTGCGGGGTCGGTCACCTGGTAGGGAGGCGTGGTGCTCATCGTCATCCTCTTCGATCGGGGCTGCATTTGGTGTGATGGTACGTGGTTTTGGAGCGCTTTTGATGACGGAACCGTTACTCTTTACCGGTTTTCGCAACTGAATCCGAAGTTAGGACACGTTCTAGAATGTCCGCATGGATCTCGCATTCTTCCGGCGCACCGATGACGGTTTCGAGCCTACGCCGATGGCTCGCAGCATGTGGGCCGAGGACCACATGCACGGGGTGGCCGCCAGCGGCCTGATCGCCCGCGGCCTCGAGGACCAGATCGAGGAGCTCGGACGCGCCGCCGAGCTGGTGCCCTCGCGCTACCACGTCGACCTGTTCCGACCGCCGCGGATGGTGCCGACGCGGATCCGCACGCGGGTCGTACGCAACGGGCCACGCATCGCGCTCCTCGACGCCGAGATGGTCCAGTCCTCCGGCGAGGGCGAGGAGGTCGTCGTGGCCCGCGCGACCTGCACCTACCTGCGCACCGGCGAGAACCCTGCCGGTGAGGTCTGGGCGGCGACCGAGCGCGCCACTCCCCCGCCGCTCTCGGTGGCACCGCCCACCTCGGAGCCCCACGTCCCCTTCTTCGTCTCCGAGAACCCCTGGTCCGACGACTTCGGCAAGCATCAGAACGCCGGCCGACACGTAACCTGGCAGGTCGCCGTACCCACCGTCGCCGGCGAGCCGATGACCCCGTTCCAGACCGTCGCCTCCATCGCCGACGCCACCTCGATGGTCACCAACTGGGGCAGCAACGGCGTCGAGTGGATCAACACCGACATCTCGCTCGCCCTCGCCCGGAGACCTGCCGGGATGGAGGTCGGCCTCGCCACCATCGACCACGTCGCCCACGAGGGCATCTCCGTCGGCACCGCCGAGGTCTTCGACCGCGAAGGCACCATCGGCACCGCCACCGTCACCGCCCTCGCCAACGCCAAGCGCACCGTCGACTTCACCGCTCCCGGCGAGGGTGGCCCCGCGACCCCCGTCTAGCCGAAACTGCAGTTGTGGCGGCCGAGTCAGCAGGAGCGGTGGCCGAGAATGCAGATGTGGGCGACGAAACTTCAGTTTCGTCGCCCACATCTGCGTTCTCGGCGCCCGGAACTCACTTCTCGGCCGCCATTTCTGCGGATTCGGCTAGGGCTAGGTTCTGGGCTACCAGGGCGGCCATGAGGGCGCGCTGGCGGGGCGGGGTGAGACCGAAGCCGACCGGCGTCAGGTCGGGGGTGGCCAGGGACTCGTCGATGCCGTGGAGGCGGGCGGTGGCGTGGTTGACGTCGGCGATGGCCTGGCGGAGATCGGTGGTCGCGGGGTCGTGGGTGTCGGGGTCACCGACGAGGTTGAGTACGCCGGTGATGCCGATCCGGCGCTCCTCGCCGACCCGGTCCAGGGCCACGAGGAGCGCGACGCCGGCCGGGCGGAGCGGTCCGAGGTCCGCGGGAAACGGGTAGGTGGCCCGCAGACGCGAGGGGTTGTAGCGGTAGGCGGTGTTCAGCATGGTGCCGCCGGCGCGTACCGCCCAGACGCGGTGGAGGTCGGAGGCCAGGAACGCGTACGCCGCCGCGTCCTGCGTCGGATAGACGACCAGCCCGTTGGAGAAGACGTGGTCGGCGCCGACCAGGACCGGCCACAGGTGCTTGCTGTGCTTGCTGAACGCGATGACGTGCGAGAGCCCGGCGGCGTCGCGGTAGAGCTCGTCGACAGGACTGAGGAAACCCCACCAGCGCTCCTTGAGCTGGGGGTACTTCACGAACTGGCGGCGGCGCTCGGCGCGTACCTTCGACCGCACCCGGCGCGCGAGCGCGCGGTCCTCGGCGAGCTCCTCGAGGCCCAGCTTGCCGACGTCGAGCACGAAACGGGAGGCGGTCGAGCCGCAGGGCGTCACCAGGTCCTCGCCGCTCAGATAGGGCCGCACGGTGCGGCCGAGCGGACCCCGTCCCAGCGCCTCAGCCTCGGCCGGGGTCAGCACGAGCGAGCGCCCGAGCACGATGGTGCCCTGATAGCCGTGCGGCAGCGGGACGTCGAGATCCAGACGTGCCGGCTCCGGGAGCGAGAAGCCGTCCTCGAGCGTCCCGGTGATCGCCGGAACCGAGCGCCCGTCGAGCCACGCGCTCTCGAGCGGCCGGGTGGTGAGCCAGATCTTCGCGAACCTCACGCCCGCCGTCGGCCACGGGGCCGATCGCTCCGCCCGAGCGACCTGCCAGCCGCGGTCCAGGAGCGCGCCGAGGCCGAAGCGAGCGGTGTCCCCCTCGCTGATCGAGTCGGTCGTGATCAGCCCGATCTCGCCGCGGCTGAGGGCGGCGGCCCGGAGCAGGAAGTAGATGACGTAGTCGGCCCGCCTCGTCGTGCCGGCGGCGAGCGTGTGCGCGAGGTAGTCCCTCAGCTCCTGGCCGATCGCGTCCCGCACCCGCTTCACCCCGAGGTAGGGCGGGTTGCCGACCACCGCGTCGAACCCGCCGCGGGCCATCACCTCGGGCGCGGCGAGCGCCCAGTGGATCGGCCGGACGGCGGGAACAGGCAGGCGCCGGCAGCGGCCCAGCGATTCGTACGCCTCGCTCAGCCGTCTCCCCGGCCGACCTCCCAGCGGCAGCGCGACCGCGACCATGGCATCGGCGTAGGCCTTCGGGTCGCTGAGGCCGGAAGGCAGCTCGTCGGCGTCGACGAGCCCGACCAGCGAGTTGCCGCACAGGATCCGGTCGTCGAGGAAGGTCAGCAGGAGCGAGGGGTCCTCGCAGAGCAGCCAGAGGGACAGCTTGGCGATGTCGACCGCGACCGGGTCGATGTCGGCACCGTAGAGGCAGCGAGTGACGATCTCGGCCACGGGCAGCTGGCACGAGGAGGCCAGATAACGGGCGGAGGCGATGAGGAAGACACCGGTCCCGGCGGCGATGTCGACCACGGCCACCTCGGCGGAGGCGACTGGTTCCAGAGCGTGGGCGACGACCTCGTCGGCAAGCTCGGGCGGGGTGTAGTGGGCTCCGTTGTCGCGGCGCGAGGAGACCTCGAGCAGCGCCTCGTAGACGTAACCGATCTCCTCCAGAACCAGATCATCCACTCCGGTCCCGTCCGGGAACAGATAGTTCGACAATAGACGATCCGATGTCGGATGGTCAGCCGCGCGCGACAGCAACCCCGCCGCATCCAGCGCGGCATCGGTGACCCTCATCCCCCGCGCCTCGGCGAAGCCCATCACCACCCGGCGCATCACCGCTGCCACCGCCGAGGGCCCACCGCCCAGCTCGGCAACCGCCGACCGCGCTCGAGTGCGCAGTGCCCGGGGCGTGATCACAGGATGAACCATAGAACGCCCGCAGATTCGGGGAGACGAACCGACGGTGAAGAGTGATGCGCCGGGGTGCCCCCGTTCACCACAACGTCACACCGTGCGTACAGAATCCGGCGCATGTCCATCGACTCGGAGCGGCTCGGGCCCCTCCTTCACATCCGGCCCGGCACGGCCCCCCGCGTGGCGATCATCTCCGCGAGCTACGGCGCGGGCCACAACTCGGCGTCCCGGGAGATCTCGCGAGCACTCGGGGAGGCCGGGTGCGACGTCGAGATCTTCGACTTCGTCGACCTGATGCCCTGGCGGCTCGGACACGGGCTGAAGGTCGGCTACAAGATGCAACTCCAGGTCAGTCCCGACTCGTGGGGCACCACGATGAGTCTGGTCATGCCGGGACGCCCCCTCCACGAGCCGTTCAACCAGTTCCTCCGTCTCTCCACGCGCAACCTCACCGAAGCCGTACGCGGCGCCGATCTGGTCATCTCCACCCACCCGTTCTGCTCTCAGGTCATCGGCCACCTGCGCACCAGCAAGCAGCTCACCGCGCCGGCGATCACCTACCTCACCGACGCCGCCGTCCCGGCGCTGTGGATCAACCCCGGAATGGACCTCAACCTCGCCATCCACGAGGTCGCCGCACGCGAGGCGCGCATGCTCGGCGGCAACGCGGCCGTGGTCCAGCCGCTGGTCCCGCCGGGGGCGGCGTACGTCCCGGGGCGGGTCTTCCCCGACCCCCTCGCGGACCTCGGCCTGGAGGGCCCGCGGGCGCTGGTGACCGGTGGCTCGCTGGGCGCCGGCGCATTGGAGCAGACCGCCCGCGACATCCTCGAGCACAGCGACATGACCCCGGTGGTCCTGTGTGCGACCGATCCCTGTCTCAAGCGCCGCCTGGAGCGGATCCCTGGCGTGGTGGCACTCGGCTGGCGCACCGACGTACGCGCCCTGATGGCGACCAGCGACTGCGTCGTCCAGAACGCCGGCGGCTTCACCTCGCTCGAGGCCCTGGCCTCGGGCACGCCGGTGATCACCTACCGCTCGATCTCCGGCCACGGAGCCGCCAACTCGGCCAACCTGGACCGCGCCGGGCTGATCCCGTGGGCCCGCGACGAGATCGAGCTCGCCAAGCACCTGGTCGTCGCCGCCGAGTCGCCCCGGTTCAACCGGCTCGCACTCGGGGTCCCCGACATCGTCCAGATCCTCACCGACAGCTACGACGAGACCGCGGTGGCCTAGCCGCCCGAGGGCAGTCCGAAGAGCCGCGCGGCGTTCTCGTAGAGCACCCCGCGCGCCCACTCGTCGCCGAGCCCGAGCCCCAGGACGCCGTCGACCGCCTCGAGATAGGGATAGGGGATGTTCGGGAAGTCGCTCCCGAACAGCACCCGCTCCCCCAGCGCCTTCAGCCGCGGCAGCTCCTCGGCCGGGAAGGGCGTCGACGCCTCGGTGAAGGCGGTGAAGGCCATGGTGGTGTCCAGGTGCACGCTGTCGTACTTCTCCACCAGGTCGAGGAAACGCGCGTAGTCCGGCAGCCCCATGTGAGCGACGATCAGCACCAGATCCGGGTAGCGCCCGAGCAGCGTCTCCATGCCGGACGGCCCGGTGAACCGACCCGGGGCGGGACCGTGCCCGGAGTGGATCACCAGCGGCGTACGCGACTGCGAGAGGACGTCCCAGACCGGGTCCAGCAGCGGCGAGTTGGGGTCGTAGTCGCCGACCTGGACGTGCGCCTTGAAGATCCGCGCACCCGCCTCGACGGCCTCGCGCACATAGTCGCCCGCCCCCGGCTCCGGGTAGAACGTCGCCGACTGCAAGCAGTCCGGCTTGTCGGCCGCGAACTCCGCACCCCACTGGTTCAGCCACGCCGCCATGCCCGGCTTGTGCGGATAGGTGAGCGCGGAGAAGTGACGTACGCCGAGGGCCCGCAGCACCCGGAGCCGCTCCTCCTCGGAGTGCCGATAGGCGATCGGCCACGCCCGGCCGGTCAGCGGCCCGGCCGAGTCGAAGTAGGCCCACACCTTGTCGAGCATCCGCTGGGGCAGGAAGTGCGTGTGTACGTCGAAGATGCCGTCCAGGCCCAGGGCATCGAGCCGCGCGCGGAGCTGCGCGGGCTCGTCGGGGGCGATGGTAACCGAAGGAGAATTCACGAGACGGGAATCTACCCAGCGGAAGCGGCGCCCGAAGTCATGGGCGCAGCGAACGTCTCGGCGATCGCCCGCGCCCTCCCGGGCACCTCGTCGGCGGTCAGCCCCCAGGTCCCCTCGGCGAAGCGCCGGGCGAGCTTCGCGAGCGAGTCGGCGCCTTCGTTGAGCGCTTCGCCGACGTGGCCGCGCACCCACTCGAAGGAGAGCCGCTCGGACTCGCGGCACAGGTCGTCGTGCATCCGGGTCAGGCCGGCGAGCTCGGCGCGGTGCTCGGTCTCATAGCCCTTCGGCATGGTCAGCTCGCCACGGAGCCAGTCCTGGATCATCGCGAGCGCGACCCGCGAGTCGGTCCGGATCGTCAGAGTGCGGCGGGGCAGCGCCCGCACCGCCTCCGCGATCGCCTGCAGCTCGGCCAGGACCACCAGCGACTGCGGGTCGCGGATCCGGGCGTTGGGCACCTGCCGGCCGAAGCCGTGCTGACCGTCGCCGGCGAGCCATCCCCAGCCGATGAACCCGCGATGGGCCGAGCCGTCGGTCGCCACCACCAGCGGCGGCAGCGGGCCGGCCCGATGGATCGCCAGCGCCTCCACCGCCTCCGCGCGGATGGCCGCGTCCTCGTCGGCGAACGGCACCACGGTGACGCCCGGGTAGGCGTGCGCGATCTCGTCGGTCAGCATCCAGAATCGCGAGTTGGACGGCAGCGCGACCACGACCTGCACCGGCGCGAGCGACTCCAGCGAGTCGTACGCCGCTCCGACGGCCGCGATGATCGCGTCCTCGGTCCCGCGGGCGCCCAGCGATCCCGCCGCGTGCAGCCCTGGACCGGCCAGAACCCAGTCCCAGCTCTCGGCGTCGCTGCGCTCCTTGACGACGATGAAGCAACGCATCACAGACCTCCTGACCCGCCCGAACAAGTCGCTCTCGACGTTACCGGGCCGCCCCTGAGAAAGAGACCGCGGCGTCAGGATCCGGACACCGCCGACCGGAAGGGATCAGACGAGCCCGAGCTCCCGGGCGCGTACGCCCGCCTGGAACCGGGACGAGGCGCCGAGCGCCTCCATGAGCTCGGCGACGCGGCGCCGGTAGGTGCGTACGCCGAGGCCGAGGGTGCGCGCCGCCGCCTCGTCCTTCACGCCTCGGCCGAGCAGGTCGAGCACCTGCGGCGCGATGTCGCGCAGCTCGGCGATCCGGGCGTCGTAGGCGTCCACCGTGGTCGCCGACCGCCAGGCCGCGTCGAAGAGGGAGGTGACGCCCTGGACCACCTCGGGCTGGGTGACGATGCTGAAGCTGCGTTCGCCCAGCCGCGGGTCACCGGCGAGGATCGCGACCCGGCGGTCGATCAGGATCGTCTCGTTGATCTCGTCGGGCGTGATCCGGATCTGGGCGCCGCGGGTGTCGCGGATCTCGCGCAGATGGGCGGCGGAGACCGGGTCGAGCAGCACGTTGGGCCCGGTAGACCTTCCGCAGCCGCACCTCGGCGCCGTCGCGACCGCACAGCGCGGCCCTGATGCCGGCCTCGGTCCGCGCGGCCGACCGGGTGCGCAGGTCGATCGCGGCACAGGCGATGTCAGTGGCGGCCGCGAACAGGTGCGAGGTGCGTCGCACGAGTTCCTCCTCGCCGCGTACGACGGCGACGGTCCCACCCGCCCGGATCGTCCCCACCGTGTTGGTCACGGCATCGATTCTGCCCCGGCCACCAAGGCGCGAGCGGCGATCGACAACAACCTGCCAAGAGCGTGAGTACGCGGCGCCCGGTCGCGACGCTGGAGAGCATGACGACGAACCACATCACCGCCAGAGCCGCCGGAGCCGCCGGCACCTGGCAGCTCGGCGACAAGCGGATCAACCGGATCGGCTTCGGCGCGATGCGCCTGATCGGCAGCCTGTCCACCCCGGTCGCCCCCGATCGTGAGAACGCGATCGCGGTGCTCCGTCGCGCCGTCGAGCTCGGCGTGAACCACATCGACACCGCGGCGATCTACTTCACCCCGACACGCTCGGCCAACGAGCTGATCGCCACCGCTCTGCAGCCGTACGGCGACGACCTGGTCATCGCGACCAAGGTCGGCCCGACCCCGCGCGGCCGCGACGGTGCCTGGGAGTCCGAGCCCCGACCCGAGCGTCTGCGCGACCAGGTCGAGGAGAACATCCGCCAGCTCGGCCTCGACCACCTCGACCTGGTCAACCTGCGCTGGGGAGCGGGACGCGAGCGCGGCACCGGGTCGATCGCCGACCACTTCGGCGCCCTGCTCGGCCTGCGCGAGGCGGGTCTGGTCGAGCACGTCGGCCTCTCCAACATCGGCTCCGATCAGCTCACCGAGGCGCTCGCGATCGGACCGGTGGCCTGCGTACAGAACCAGTACGGCCTCACCACCCGTCGCGAGGACGACGCCCTGCTGCGGCTGTGCGGCGAGCACGGGGTCGCGTTCGTGCCCTTCAACTCCATCGGCGCCGCCGTCGCCGGCGCGGTCCCGGGAACCACCCCCGACGAGACCGGTCGCGACGTCGTCGAGGCCGTCGCCGAGGCGCACTCCGCCACCCCGTCCCAGGTACGCCTCGCCTGGACCCTCCACCAGGGCCCGCACGTGCTCGCCATCCCCGGCACCGCCGACCCCGCCCACCTCGAGGAGAACATCGCCGCCGGCGCCCTCCGGCTCACCGACGAGGAGGTGGGCCGCCTGGACGCCGTCGCGGGGTAGGCCGTCGGCTCACTCCTGGGCGTAGAGCCCGTCGATGATGTCGGCGTACTTCTTGCTCACCACGCGCCGCTTGAGCTTCAGGGTCGGGGTGAGCTCCTCGGACTCGGCGGTCCACTCCTCGCCGAGCAGCTCGAAGGCCTTGACCTGCTCGGGACGAGACAGCCGGGCGTTGGCGGCCTCGACGGCCTGACCCACCGCACCGCGGATCACCGGGTGCTGGGCCAGCTCGGCCAGCGAGCCGGCCTCGACGCCGAGCTTCTGGGCGACCACGGGAGCGATCTCGCCGTCGAGAGTGAGGACGGCGACGACGTACGAACGACCATCGCCGACCACCATCGCGTGGCCGACGAGCGGGCTCTCCTTGAGGAGGTTCTCGATGTTGGAGGGGGCTATGTTCTTGCCCGCGGAGTTGATGATCATCTCCTTCTTGCGGTCGACGACGCTGAGGAAGCCGTCCTCGTCGAGCGAGCCGATGTCGCCGGTGTGCAGCCAGCCCTCGGCGTCGAGGAGCGCGGCGGTCGCGTCCGGCCGGCCGACGTAACCGGGGGTGGTGATCGGACCGCGGAACAGGATCTCGCCGTCCTCGGCGATGCGGACCTCGATCCCGGGGTGCGCACGGCCCACCGTGCCGAGCCGGAAGCCCTCGGGCCCGTTGGCGGTCGCCGCACCGGTGGTCTCGGTCATCCCGTAGACGTCGTAGACCTTGATCCCCAGCCCGGCGAAGAAGCGGGCCACCTCGATCGGCATCGGTGCGGCCGCGCTGGCGGCCCACTCGACCTTGTCGAGGCCGAGCAGGGCGCGCATCGTGGACAACACCGCCGCGTCGGCCTGCTCGTACTGCGCCTGCAGCTCGGGCGTGGTGGTCTGCCCGGTCTGCTGCGACTCGACGTAGGCCAGCCCGACCGCCATCGCCTTCTCGACGCCCTCCCGCTTGGCGTCGTCGGTCTCGGCGGCGAGCAGCGCGGTGACGCCGGTGCGGATCTTCTCCCACACCCGCGGCACCCCGAAGAAGCTGGTCGGGTGCACCTCCTGGAGGGTGCCGAGCAGCAGCGCGGGGTCCTGGATCAGGTAGACGTGGCCGCCGTTGAACTGCGGGATGTAGAGGCTGAGCACCCGCTCGGCGATGTGGGCGAACGGCAGGTAGGAGACGAGGACGCCGGGCTCCTCGACGCCGGAGGTCGACAGCGAGCTCGTGGTCTCGAAGACGATGTTGCGGTGGGTGAGCACCACTCCCTTGGGCTGCCCGGTCGTGCCCGAGGTGTAGAGCATCGTCACCGTGTCGTCCGGGGTCACCGCGGCGCTGCGCGCGGCCAACTCCTCGCCGACCTCGGCCAGCGCCTCCGCGCCCGAGGCCACGAAGTCGTCCCAGCCGATCGCCCGCGGATCGTCCTCCAGCGTCGTGTCGATGGTGACGATGCGGAGGATCTCCTCGCGCTTGCGCCCGAGCGCCCAGCGGGCGACGTGGTCGTCGGTCTCGAGCACCACGATCCGCGGGTCCGCGTGCTCGGCGACGTAGCCCACCTGGTCGGGTGCGAGGGTGTTGTAGATGCTGATCGGGACACCGCCGGCGAGCACCGCGGCCAGGTCGGCGACGACGTGCTCGATGCGGTTGGCGGCCATGATCGCGACCGACTCACCCGGCTGGAGGCCGGCCGCGATGTAGGCCGCGGCCAGCTCGCGGGCCCGCTGGTGCAGCTCGGCCCACGTCAGTGTGCGCCAGCCTGTGCCGTCGGGGGTGTGCCGGTCGGAGAAGGCCGGCTCGGCGCCGCGTTCGGCGACCACCTCGGCGAGGACGTCGACCATGGTCTGGTCGCCGATCTGGGACTCGAGGGCGGCGCGGTCGGCGAGGACGTCGGGCATCGGGGCGCTCCTTCTGTGGTTTGTGACTGGGGTCACAATCTGGGTGCCTCGACCGTAGGGACCGGTGGGCGTCGACACAAGAGCCCATCCGCGCTACTTGGAAATCCACTGCCCGCCGCGCTTTTCACTCAGTGGAAGAGCGTCCTGGCGGCAGCAGCCCGAACAGGAGTTGACTCACCCCATGGCAGATGAACGTACGCAGGTTGTGATCGTCGGCGCCGGCCCCGCAGGCATGCTGCTGAGCCATCTCCTCGCCGCCGACGGTGTCGACTCGGTCGTGGTCGAGACCCGGTCGGAGGAGTACGTCGCCGCCCGCATCCGCGCCGGCATCCTGGAGCAGTCGAGCGTCGACCTGCTCACCGAGGTCGGTCTCGGCGACCGGCTGGCGCGCGACGCCGACAAGCACCGCGGGATCTACCTGCAGTGGCCCGAGGAGCGCCACCACATCGACTTCGTGGACCTGATCGGCCGGGCGGTCTACGTGTACGGGCAGACCGAGGTGCAGAGGGACCTGATCGACGCCCGCAAGGCGGCGGGACAGGTCGTCCACTACGAGGTCAGCGACACCGCGCTGCACGACATCGAGTCCGACCGGCCCTCGGTCACCTTCACCGACGCCGCCGGGCTCCCCCAGCGGATCCGGGCGGATGTCATCGTCGGCTGCGACGGCTCCTTCGGCCCCAGCCGCGCCGCGATCCCGGCCCGGGAGAGCTGGGACCGCACCTATCCCTACAGCTGGTTCGGCATCCTCGCCGACGTCGCGCCCTCGACCGACGAGCTGATCTACGCCTGGCACCCCGACGGCTTCGCGCTGCACTCGATGCGTTCGGAGAGCGTCTCCCGGTTCTATCTGCAGGTGCCGAACGGCACCGACCCGGCGACCTGGTCCGACGACCAGATCTGGGACGCCCTCGCTGCCAGGCTCGGCCACGGCCAGAACGGCTGGACGCTGCAGCCCGGGCAGATCACCGACCGGTCGGTGCTGCCGATGCGATCCCATGTCTCCACCCCGATGCGCCACGGCCGCCTCTTCCTGGCCGGCGACGCCGCACACATCGTCCCGCCGACCGGAGCCAAGGGTCTCAACCTCGCGGTCGCGGACGTCGCGCTGCTCGCCCCCGCGCTCACCGCGCTGCTCAAGGGCGACTCGCGGCTGGCCGACAGCTACTCCGAGACGGCGCTGCGCCGCGTCTGGCGCTGCACCCACTTCTCGTGGTGGATGACGACGATGCTGCACACCGCCGAGGACCACTTCGACACCCAGCTCCAGCTCTCCCAGCTGCGCTGGGTGACCTCCAGCGAGCACGCCGCCGCGGGTCTCGCGGAGAACTACGCCGGTCTGCCGATCGGCTTCTGACGCAGCGCCCAGAAGACCGGCTCCTACCGAGCCCCAGCGCCCGGTAGGGACGTCCGAAAGGCATCGTCGAGCTCGGTGGCGATGATCGCCGCGGTGGCGGTGAGCGCGTCGACCAGCAGGCGTGCTTCTCGGCTGACCGGTCGGTCCGCGGGCAGCGCAGGTAGGCGAGCCGTTGCGGCGTTGCGGCAAGTGCCGGGTGGCCACAACGTACGACCGCCCGCACCGCTTCGTCGTAGAGCCGGATGTGATGGAGCGCCCCGCGATAGGTTCCGGGATCCACTGACTCAGACATCGTGACCCGTCGCGCGTCGATCGCTGCCACGGTGGCGGGACCGGCTGGTCGGAGCGGACTGACGCCGCCCTGCCACTTGTCCCGCCACCCGATCCATGTTTAGGTAAGCCTTACCTAAACATGGAGGTGTCATGAAGTCGAACCCCCGCATCGCCCGCAGCATCCTGTCCTGCCCCCGCGGGGGCAGCGTGGTGATCGACGGCATCCCCTACTCGATGGAGGAGCTGGAGATGCAGGGCTTCGCCGACGACGGCGGGCGCCCGACCTTCCTGTGCCCACCCGAGCAGCGGATGGCGTACGCCGGGCGCCGCGGCAGCCATGTCGTGCTGGTCCTGCAGGGCACGCTCGGCAACGGCGAGGCGGTCCGCCTGACCGGGACGCTGAGGTGGCTGCGTACGGATGCCTGCACGTGCTGCGAGACGGAGTGGGAGGAGGTCGTCATGGACGTCTCCAACGTCATGCTGGTCCGCCGCAGCGGCGAGGCGATCCCGATCCCCCTCGATGCGTTCACCGACCGCGACCTCGACCTCAACGACGGCGTGCTCCACCGCAACCAGGACCACCTCAACAACCACCACGGCGACGAGCTGCGCGAGGCGGTCGCGACCCGCTCCTACATCCCGGTCGACACCATCCTGGCCGCCCAGATCACCGGCCTGTGCGCCGAGGGCTTCGAGTTCCAGTGGGTCGACGAGGCCGGGGCGCACAGCGCCCGCACCGTCTTCGACTGCCCGGCCCGGACGCCGGAGGACCTCGTCGCAGGCGTCCGGAAGGCCCTCGCCGCCGAGATCTGCTGATCCGGACACACGCCGAACACACGCCGAACCTGTTTCCTGGTACACAAATCCCATGTACCTTGGTGACGTATCAACGTCGTGCAAGGAGGCTCGGATGGTTGTGCAGACACTTCGCTCGATCGGTGGCTACGTGGGTGCCGTCGCCGGCACCCCGGTCCGGATGATCACGCCGACCAGGCCCGTGCCGCGCCGGGAGTACGACGAGACGCTGCGTACGTTGTCGGAGGCGTCCGTCGAGATGTACTTCAACGCCTTCAAGGACGTCGACTGGGACGCACCCGAGATGGCCCTTTCCGAGGACGACGAGCGCTGGATCCTGCCGACGCTCGACCTGCTCGGCGCCCATCCGTGGTACCAGTCGCTGCCCAGGGCCCGGCAGATCGAGGTAGGCCGACACCGCCTCACCGCGATGGTGAAGACCGGCTCCCAGTTCGAGCAGCTGCTCCTCCTCGGCGGCACCCAGTTCCTGATGGGCGTCGACAACGGTGACCCCGAGTTCCGCTACTTCATGCACGAGCTCACCGAGGAGACACACCACATCCAGATGTTCCAGGAGTTCACCAACCGGGTCTGCCCCGACGTCGCGGGCGCACCCGGCTGGCTGATGCGGTCCATCCCGCTCGTGGGCCACCTCGGCGGGCTCTACCCCGCCCTCTTCTTCGCGATCATCCTGGCCGGCGAGGAGCCGATCGACCACGTACAGAAGGAGGCCATGCGCGCCGGCGGAACCCATCCGCTCCTGGACCAGATCATGGCCATCCACATCGCCGAGGAGGCGCGCCACATCGGCTTCGCGCACGCCTGGCTCGAGGAGCACGCCCCCTCGCTCAACCCGGTCTCACGCCTTGCCCTCGGCATCCTCACCCCGCTCGCGATGCGCCTGGGCTCGGACGCGATCATCATCCCCTCGCGCGCCGACCGGGAGCTCATGGGCCTCCCCGACTCGGTCGTCCGCGAGGTCTGGGGCAACGGTGCCGAAGCTGCCGCGTTCCGCCGCCATCTCTTCGCCGATGTCCGGATGCTCTTCGACAACCTCGGGCTGCGTACGCCGCTGACGCGGTGGTCCTGGCGGGTTCTCGGGGTGGATGGACGGCCGGCGCGCTTCCGCGCAGAGCCACCCACCGCCGCCGCCTGAGCTGCTTGACGGGCAGAGTTGAATGGCATCACCGACTCACATGAGGAGCACGATGCCGAACAACGACAATGGCCGCGCGAACATCGGCGTGGTGGGCCTGGCCGTGATGGGGTCCAACCTGGCCCGCAACCTCGCCTCGCGCGAGGGCAACACGGTGGCGGTCTACAACCGCACCTACGCCCGCACCGAGGAGCTCGTCACCGAGCATCCCGAGGCCGGTTTCCTCGCCTCCGAGACGATCGACGACTTCGTGGCGACGCTGGCCAAGCCGCGTACGGCGATCGTCATGGTCCAGGCCGGGGCGGGGACCGATGCGGTGATCGAGCAGCTGGCCGAGCGGTTCGAGCCGGGCGACATCATCGTCGACGGCGGCAACGCCAACTTCAACGACACCATCCGCCGCGAGCGCGAGCTGCGCGAGCGGGGTCTGAACTTCGTCGGCACCGGCATCTCCGGCGGCGAGGAGGGTGCGCTCAACGGCCCCTCGATCATGCCCGGCGGCTCGGCCGAGGCCTGGGAGACGCTCGGCCCGATCCTCAAGAGCATCGCCGCGGTCGCCGAGGGCGAGCCGTGCGTGACCCATGTCGGCACCGACGGCGCCGGCCACTTCGTGAAGATGGTCCACAACGGCATCGAGTACGCCGACATGCAGCTGATCGCGGAGGCCTACGACCTCCTCCGGCGGGTCGGCGGGCTCGCGGTCGAGCAGCTCGTGGACGTCTTCAAGGACTGGAACACCGGTGACCTGGAGTCCTACCTGATCGAGATCACCGCGGAGGTGCTCGCCCAGACCGACGCCGAGACCGGCTCGCCGCTCGTGGACGTCATCCTCGACGAGGCCGGCTCGAAGGGCACCGGCGTCTGGACGGTGCAGAATGCGCTCGGCCTCGGCATCCCGGTCTCCGGCATCGGCGAGGCCGTCTTCGCCCGGGCGGTCTCCTCCAAGCCGGCCCAGCGCGGTGCGGTGCGGGCCTCGGTGACCAGCCGCCCGAAGGCACCAGCGGTCCCCGACACGTTCGTCGAGGACGTACGCGCGGCTCTCTATGCCTCGAAGGTCGTCGCCTACGCGCAGGGGTTCGACCTGATCGTGGCCGGGGCGAAGGAGTACGGCTGGGACATCGACCTCGGTGCGCTCGCCAAGATCTGGAGGGCCGGCTGCATCATCCGCGCCCGGTTCCTCAACCGGATCGTGGACGCCTACGCGAGCAGGCCCGACCTGGAGACGCTGCTGGTCGACCCCTACTTCGCCGACGCGGTCGCCTCCGGCGAGGAGGCGTGGCGGCGCGTCGTCGGGATCGCGGCCGCCGCCGGCGTACCCGCACCGGGGATCTCCTCGGCGCTCGCCTACTTCGACTCGCTCGCCGCCGACCGGCTCCCGGCAGCGCTCATCCAGGGCCAGCGGGACTTCTTCGGCGCGCACACCTACAAGCGCGTCGACAAGGACGGCACCTTCCACACGCTGTGGTCCGATGACCGCTCGGAGATCGCGACGACGCCCTCGACGCACTAGGCGGGAGATACCGAACTTGGGTCTGTCGGCCCAGCGAACGGCGGTCCTAGCCTGAAGCATGGGGTTCGATGTCGCCGCGGAGAGGTATGCCCGTTTCATGGGCCGCTACGCCGAACCGCTCGCACCCCACTTCGCCGACTTCGCCCGGGTCAGCATGGGTCAGCGGGTGCTCGACGTGGGCTGCGGCCCCGGCACGCTCACCCGCCATCTGGTGACGCTCACCGAGGCCCATCTGGTGGCCGCCATCGACCCCTCGCCACCGTTCATCGAGGCGGTCGCGCGACAGTTGGCCAGGGTTGATGTGCACACCGGCGTGGCCGAGGCGCTCCCGTTCGACGACAACTGGTTCGACGCCTCGCTGGCCCAGCTCGTCGTGCATTTCATGACCGACCCCGAGGCCGGGATCAAGGAGATGGTCCGGGTCACCCGGCCCGGCGGCACCGTCGCGGCGTGCGTCTGGGACGGCGACACCGGCGCCGTCGCGCCGTTCTGGGCCTGCGTGCACGAGATCGACCCGGAGGCCGAGGACGAGGCCCTTCTCGCCGGCTCCCGGCTGGGCGACCTGGAGAAGCTGTTCAAGAAGGTCGGCCTCCGCAAGGTCGAGCCCAGCGGCCTGGTCGTCCGCGTCACGCATCCCACGTTCGAGGACTGGTGGGACCCGTACACCTTCGGCGTCGGGCCGGCGGGCGACTACGTGAGCTCCCTCGACGACGCCGGTCGCTCGGCGCTCGAGGAGGTCGCTCGGCGCCGGTTCGGCAACGGCCCGTTCACCGTGACCGCGACGGCCTGGGCGGCCCGCGGCACGGTCGCCTAGCTCACCCGACGGCTCTGCGCGCGACCGGCGTGGCAATTTGCATCGTTCTCCTATCCTCAATAAGGTTGTAAAAGTCAACCAATCAGAGGGAGTGACGATGGCGCAGGCGACCTACCGCGAGCTGATGCACCGACTCAGCGAGGTCGGGGCCGTCAAGAAGGGCCTGGCCCGCAACCTCCCGCCCGACCTGCCGGCCGGCTCGGCGGGCGTGCTGGGTCTGCTGAGCCAGCGCGGCGAGATGACCATCAGCGAGCTCACCGATCTGCTCGCCGTCGACATCTCGGTGACCAGCCGCCACGTCTCGTACCTCGCCGACCAGGGCTGGCTCGAGCGCTCCCCCAACCCGGCGGACGGGCGCTCGCGCCTGCTGCGTCTGACCGACACCGGACGCGACCTGCTCGCCGGGTTCTCCGACCACATCGCCGAGCTGCTCGCCGAGCGGCTCAGCGACTGGAGCGACGAGGAGGTGCATGAGCTGATCCGGCTCATGGCCAAGCTGCACGACAGCCTCGTCTGCCCCACGCACACCACCCACGTACGCAACTAAGACTCTGCTCAACTCAGAAGGGAAGTCCATGGCAACGACCACAGCCGAACGGACTCACGCCAGGCCACCGGAAGCATCCGGCCAGGGCCAGATGTCGCACCGCGAGATCATGGAGGCGCTCTCGGGTCTGCTGCTCGGCATGTTCGTGGCGATGATCTCCTCCACGATCGTCTCCAACGCCCTGCCCGAGATCATCGCCGACATCGGCGGCGGGCAGTCGGCCTACACCTGGGTGGTCACCGCCTCCCTGCTGACCATGACGGCGACCACCCCGCTGTGGGGCAAGATGGCCGACCTGTTCAGCAAGAAGCTGCTCATGCAGATCGCACTGGTCCTCTTCGTGGCGGCCTCGGCCGTCGCCGGCCTCGCCCAGAACCCGGGCGAGCTGATCGCCGCGCGGGCGGTCCAGGGCATCGGCATGGGCGGTCTGACCGCCCTGGCCCAGATCATCATGGCGGCGATGATCTCGCCGCGTGAGCGGGGCCGCTACTCGGGCTACCTCGGCGCTGTCTTCGCGGTCGCCACCGTCGGCGGCCCGCTGATCGGCGGGGTCATCACCGACGCCGACTCGCTCGGCTGGCGCTGGTGCTTCTACGTCGGCATCCCGTTCGCGATCGTCGCCTTCATCGTGCTGCAGAAGACCCTGCACCTGCCCGTGGTCAGGCGCGAGGGCGTCAAGGTCGACTGGGCCGGCGCGTTCTTCATGGCGGCCGGCGTCTCGCTGCTGCTCATCTGGGTCACCTTCGCCGGCGACAAGTACGACTGGGCCTCCTGGGAGACCGCGGCCATGGTCGGCGGCTCCGTGCTGCTCCTGCTGATCTTCGTCCTCGTCGAGTCCCGGGCCAAGGAGCCGATCATCCCGCTGCGGCTCTTCGCCAACCGGACGATCACGCTCTCCTCGCTCGCCTCGCTCTTCGTCGGTGTCGCGATGTTCGCCGGCACGATCTTCTTCAGCCAGTACTTCCAGCTCGCCCGCGACAAGTCGCCGACGATGGCCGGCGTGATGACGATCCCGATGATCGCCGGACTGTTCCTCTCCTCGACGATCTCCGGCCAGGTCATCACCCGCACCGGGAAGTGGAAGGCCTGGCTGGTCGTCGGTGCCGCCCTCATCGTCGGTGGGCTGGGCCTGCTCGGCACGATCCGCTACGACACCGAGTACTGGCACGTCGCGGTCTTCATGGCGATCCTCGGTCTCGGCGTCGGTATGACGATGCAGAACCTGGTCCTCTCCACGCAGAACCAGGTCGCGCCCGCCGATCTCGGTGCGGCCAGCTCCATGGTGACGTTCTTCCGCAGCCTCGGCGGCGCGATGGGTGTCTCCGCACTCGGCGCGCTGATGGCCCACCGGATCACGGGCTACGTCGAGGACGGCGTCGCCGACCTCGGTCCGAGGTATGCGGCCCTGGCCCAGGGCACCTCGGGCGAGATCCCGGACATGGACAAGGTCCCCGAGCCGCTGCGGTCGGTGCTGGAGAGCGCCTACGGCCACGGCATCGCCGACATCTTCCTGGTCGCCGCCGGCGCAGCCGTCCTCGCGCTGCTGTTCGTGCTGTTCATCAAGGAGGTCCCGCTGAAGACCAAGGGCGGGCTCGCCCAGGCCGCCGAGGAGGCTGCCGGGATCGACGGGCCTGCGGCGGTCGCCGAGGCCGTCGCCGGCGTACCCGAGCAGCACGCCGCCGCGCCCGCGCCGGTCGCCAACGGGATCGCGCTGCACGGCTTCGTCCGCGGCTCCGGGAGCATCCCGATCCCGCACGCCGCGGTCACGCTGATCTCGCTGTCGGGGCGCCAGCTCGGCCGCTCGGTCGCCCACGCCGACGGCTCCTACGCGGTCGACGCACCGGGGTCGGGGACGTACGTCCTGATCGCGTCGGCCGACGGCTTCCAGCCGCAGGCCTCCACGGTGGTCGTGGGCGGTGAGCCGGTGGCGTACGACCTCCTGCTCAGCGGCACCACCGGCCTCAAGGGCATCGTGCGCGGCGGCGAGGACGGCGCGCCCGTCAAGGACGCGATGGTGATCGTGACCGACGTACGCGGCGACCTGCTCTCCACCGGCACGACCGTCGCGGACGGCACCTTCTTCATCGACGAGCTGGTCCCGGGACCGGCGACGGTGGCGGTCAACGCCGAGGGCTACCGCCCGCGTGCGGTGCCGATCGAGATCGGCGCCACCGGCCTGACCCGGGTCGAGGTCGAGATGGTCACCGGGGCCCGCCTGACCGGTGTCGTCAAGTCGGCCGTCGGGCCGCTCGCCGACGCTCGGGTGACGCTGGTCGACGCGGCCGGCAACGTGGCCGGGACCGCGGCGACCGGCGCGGACGGGGCCTACGCGTTCGCCGACCTGGACAGCGGCGAATACACGGTCCTGGCGACCAGCTACCCGCCGGCGGCCAGCGCGGTGAGCCTGACCGGCCACGGCGTCGACGGCCACGAGATCGTCCTCTCCCACCCCGAGGACTGATCCGCGATGGCACTGACCGCACAGATCCGCACCCGCGACGGCTGGGCCGTGGCGCACGCGGTCGTCACCCTCACCGACACGGCCGGCGGTCAGGTGCTGCGCGCCGAGGCCGACGAGGACGGTGTCGTCACCGACGACACCGTCCTCGCCCCCGGGCCGTACGTCGCGATCATCACCGCGATCGGCTGGTCCCCCACCGCGGCGACCGCGATCGTCACGGCCTCGGGAACGGCTGCGCTCGGCACCGTCACGCTGACCCGTCAGGGCGACACGTCGCTCCCGGCCCCCGGCCCGTGGACGATCGACCCGGCCCACTCCACCGTCGGCGCCGTCGCGCAGCACCTGGGCATCTCCAGCGTGCGTGGCCGGTTCACCGACTTCGCCGGGGTCGTCGAGATCGCACCGGACCATCTGGAGAAGTCACGCGTCGAGGCCGTCATCCGTGCCGGCTCGATCGACACCGGCAACCGCATGCGCGACGACCACCTCCGCACCGGTGACTTCCTCGACGTCGAGGCGTTCCCCGAGATCGTCTACCGGTCCACCGGCCTCACCCCGGCCGGCTCGGACCGCTGGACCGTCCACGGCGAGCTCGCCATGCACGGCCAGACCCGCCCCGTCGACCTCGACGTCGCCTACCTCGGCACCGGCCCGGACGCCTGGGGCGGCACCCGCGCCGCCTTCCGCGCCACCGCCCAGCTGCGCCGCGACGACTTCGCGATGAACTACAACCAGGCCGTCGCCACCGGCATCGCCGCCATCGGCACCACCCTCAAGGTCGAGCTGGACATCCAGGCCGTCCAGGGCGACTCGCTCCCCACCTGAGCCGAGGCGTCAGCCCGGTCGGGCGAGGCGTCAGCCCGGTCGGGCGTCCGCCGCAGGAACGCATAGGCCTCGTGCATGGCCTCGCCGTCCTCGCGACCGACGTAGCCGGAT
>NZ_JBEYUV010000003.1:125731-198595 GCF_040643685.1 Nocardioides sp. NPDC047086 | reverse complement strand
ACACCCCCGCCCCCCGGGCCGACCCGCCCCCCCCCTCTCGGGTGCCGACCCCGGGGGCGGGGGTGCCGTCCGCGGGGTGGGGGTTGTTGGCATTGCTGTGCCAACTCGCCCGACGTACGTGACGCCTCGGCAGGGTTATCACGGGCGGACTGAGACTCTGCGAGTATGAGTGCATGGAGCTGCGCCATCTTCGCTACTTCGTCGCGGTCGCCGAGGAGCGCCACTTCGGGCGGGCGGCGCAGCGGCTCCACATGGCGCAGCCGCCGCTGTCGCAGCAGATCCGCCAGCTCGAGGCCGAGCTTGGGCTGACCCTGCTCACCAGGACGACGCGACGGGTCGACCTGACCCCGGCGGGGGCTGCGTACCTGGAACGCGCGCGGGAGATCCTCGGTGCGGTGGACGCCGCTGCCCATGAGGCCGCCAGCATCGCCTCGGGACGGCGCGGGCGCCTGCTGATCGGGTGTGTCGGGTCGGCGACGTACTCGCTGCTTCCGGCCCTGGCGCGCACGCTGCGCGCCGAGCTGCCCGAGGTGGAGTTCGGGTTCCGGGGCGAGATGCTCTCGCCGGACCAGGCCGCGGCACTCGCCGACGGCACCCTCGACCTCGGCCTGCTCCGCCCCCTGCCCGACTCTTCCGGCCTCTCGATCACCCACCTGCGCCAGGAGAACCTGCTGGTGGCGATGCCGAAAGACCACCGGTTCGCCGCCCGTCGCCGCGTACGCATCCCCGAGCTCGACGGCGAGGGCCTCGTCATCCATGCCGGCAGCGGCCGCTCGGCGATGAACGCGATGATCCAGCACCTCTTCGAGGAGGCCGGGATCAGCACCCGTATCGCCCACGAGGTCGCCGAGACCTCCACCCTGGTCACCTTCGTGGCCGCCGGCCTCGGGGTCGCCATCGTCCCCGAGCCGACCGCCGCCCTCGCCGTCCCCGGCGTCGTCTACGTCCCCCTCGCCGGCACCCCCGGCGTCGAGCTCGTCGCCGCCACCCGCGCCGGCGACGAGAGCCCGCTGCTCACCCGCGCTCTGGCCATCCTGGCGAGCCTCAGCGCCGACTAGCCGAGTCGGCTCATCCTGACGAGAAATGATGCCGAGTCGGCTCATCCTGACGAGAAATGATGCCGAGTCGGCGCGTCATGACGAGCCGACTCGGCGCAAATCTCGGTCAAGACGAGCCGACTCGGCGGGAATTTCGGTCAGCGGCAGCGCAGGGTCTGCGAGGGAGCGACGCCGTATGTCTGGCGGTAGGCGGCGGCGAAGCGGCCGAGGTGGGTGAAGCCCCAGCGGTAGGCGACCTCGGCGACGGTGTCGCCGCGGCTGGCGATGAGATCGGCGTGGACGCGCTCGAGGCGGATCTCCTGCAGCCTCTGGGTCGGGGTGCGGCCGAGGTAGCGCTGAAAGCCCTGCTGGAGGCGGCGGATGCCGACGTCGGCCTCGCGGGCCAGGTCGGAGACGGTCCACTCCCTGGCCGGGTCGGCCTCCATCGCCTCCACGACGCGGGAGACGATGCGAGGCTGGACGGAGCCGACGGCGGGCTCCTCGGGGAAGCAGGCCGCGACGAAGGCCGCGGTCAAGGTGCCGGCCAGCCGGTGGCGCACACGCTCGTCGCCGACCAGTGCCGGGTTGCGCATGGCCTCGGTGCCGAGCGAGGCCAGCAGGCCGATCCAGGCGCGGGCGCCGTCAGCGCGCAGGTCGAGCTGGGCGGGCAGCCGGTCGGTGTGGAGCCCGACCAGGGCGGCCACCTCCTCGACCAGGTAGTCGCGGTCCACACGCATCCCGACGATCGAGCAGTCGGCCGACCACCTGGTCATCCTGGTCGGACGGTCGGGGGGACACACGGTCGCCTGACCGTCGAGGGAGAGCACGTGGGCGCCGCCGACGTTGGCCTCCAGCACCCCACTGCGCGGGACGTTGACCGCCCAAGCGCCCGGGTGGTCGGACTCGACCGACACCTCCGCGCCCCAGCCGATCCGGGTAAGCCGGACCGGGCCGAGATCGACCGAGCGCAGCTCCGCCGGACAGGCCGGACGGCCGCGCATGGTCAGGGCATGCGGGAAGTAAGCCTGGGAGACCTCGTCGGAGAAGGTCTCCATGTCGCCGGACGCGCCCGACGACGCAGCGAGAATGCCCGGCCCGCTCATCTACCACCTCCTTAGTGACGTCCTTCACGTTAACAGCGCATCGGCCTCCAGCAGAGAGCGTACGAAAACCTGGTGCGCAATCCGGACAACGCCTTCGCACAGCGGATCGAGGTTCGGGCGATCCCGTTCTAGCGTCTTCCTCCGACGTGACCGCCGCCACACGACCCGCGGCCTGATGAAGGAGGAGCTCCATGGACCCACGCACCCTGCGGTCGACCTTCGGCCGCTTCGCGACCGGTGTCACCGTGATCACCTGCCGCACCCCCGACGGCGCCCACCACGGCGCCACGGTGACGGCCTTCACCCCGATCTCGCTCGACCCGCCGCTGGTACAGGTCGCCATGACACGTACGTCCAAGGCGGCCGCCTACCTCGAAGGCGCCGCCTTCGCGGTCAACGTCCTCGCCGCCGACCAGAGCGATGTCGCGATGCACTTCGCCGGCCGTCCTGGCAGCGACCCGCTCCCCTGGCGCGAGGGCTCGACGGCACCACGCCTCGGCGGGACGGCCGCGACGCTGGTGTGCCGCCCGTGGCGTACCGACGACGGCGGGGACCACCTGCTGTTCCTCGGTGAGGTCGTCGAGGTGATCACCACCGACCGCAAGCCGCTGCTCTTCCACGACAGCGCCTTCCACCACATCGGCAACCCGTCCTCGGAGGTGGTCTGGCTCGGCTGCCAGGACGACCCCAGCACCGGCTGGTTCGACGCGACCGCGTCGTTCACCGCCATCGAGGCTCCCGCCATCCCACGATCCACCCACTACTGATCCGACCAAGGAGAGAACCATGACCGACACCCTCGCCCCGGAGTTCCAGTCCGACGGCCCGCCGACCGTCAACCCCGCCGCCGACTCCCCCGCCAACCAGCAGACCAACTTCGCCTCCCGTCCGATGACCGGGGACGAGTACATCGAGAGCCTGCGTGACGGCCGCGAGATCTACCTGCACGGCGAGCGGGTCAAGGACGTCACCACGCACCCGGCCTTCCGCAACCCGGTGCGGATGACCGCGCGTCTCTACGACGCACTGCACACCGGCCCGCACGTCGACGAGCTCACCGTGCCGACCGACACCGGCAACGGCGGCGTCACGATGCCGTTCTTCAAGACCCCGACCTCCTCGGCCGACCTGCTCAAGGAGCGCGACGCGATCGCGCGCTGGTCCCGGATGACGTACGGCTGGATGGGCCGCTCCCCCGACTACAAGGCCAGCTTCCTCGGCACCCTGCACGCCAACAAGGAGCTGTACACCCCGTTCCAGGCCAATGCCGAGCGCTGGTATCGCGAGTCCCAGGAGAAAGTCCTCTACTGGAACCACGCGATCATCAACCCGCCGGTCGACCGCCAGCTGCCTCCGGATGAGGTCGGCGACGTCTACATGAAGGTCGAGAAGGAGACCGACGCCGGGCTGATCGTCTCCGGCGCGAAGGTCGTGGCGACCGGCAGCGCGATCACCAACTACAACTTCATCGCCCACTACGGCCTGCCGATCCGCAAGAAGCAGTTCGCGCTGATCTGCACCGTGCCGATGGACGCCCCCGGCATCAAGCTGATCTGCCGCTCCTCCTACACCGAGCAGGCGGCCAAGAACGGCGAGCCGTTCGACTACCCGCTCTCGAGCCGGATGGACGAGAACGACACCATCTTCATCTTCGACAAGGTGCTGGTGCCCTGGGAGAACGTCTTCATGTACGGCGACGTCGACCGGATCAACACGTTCTTCCCGCAGTCGGGGTTCCTGCCGCGCTTCACCTTCCAGGGCTGCACGCGCCTGGCGGTCAAGCTCGACTTCATCGCCGGCCTGCTGATGAAGGCGCTCGACGCCACCGGCTCGGGTGACTTCCGCGGCGTCCAGACGCGCGTGGGTGAGGTCATCGGCTGGCGCAACCTGTTCTGGTCGCTGACCGAGTCGATGGCCCGGGACCCCGAGCCGTGGGTCGGCGACGCGGTCATCCCGAAGCTGGAGTACGGCCTGACGTACCGGATGTTCATGATCCACGGCTACCCGCGGGTCAAGGAGATCATCGAGCAGGACGTCGCCTCCGGGCTGATCTACCTGCCCTCGGGCGCCGCCGACTTCAAGAGCCCCGAGGTGCGGCCATACCTGGACAAGTACGTCCGTGGCTCCAACGGCATCACCGCCGTCGACCGGGTCAAGGTCATGAAGGCGCTGTGGGACTCGATCGGCTCCGAGTTCGGCGGCCGTCACGAGCTCTACGAGCGCAACTACTCCGGCAACCACGAGAACGTGAAGGCCGAGCTCCTCTTCGCCGCCCAGAACCGCGGCGGGGTGGACGCGATGAAGGGCCTCGCCGACGAGTTCCTGTCCGAGTACGACCTCGACGGCTGGACCGTGCCGGACCTGTTCTGACCTGCACCTCCCCCTGCTGAGGACGGCGCCATCCCAGGCGCCGTCCTCAGCGCAGGATGAGCCAGAGGCCCACGAGGGAGGGCACGATCCCGAGAATCAGCCACGGCGTGAACGGACTGCGCCGGTGGATGAGGAAACCGCCGGCCAGACCCAGCAGCCCGAAGCCCGCCGCGATGACGCACAGCCCAACCCGTGAGCTCTGGTAGACCGGGTCGATCGCCACCGCCCCGATGACCAGCCCCACCACCAGGTGGGCGACGGTGAAGACGACGAGAACCGACGCGACCCACTGCTTCACATGGGTGAGCGACTTGTCATTGACGGGCCGGATCGGGTTGTCCGGATCCATCAGGTGTCGCGGTCGTCGCGGTTGCTCGTTCACAACACCATATTTACCAGGCGAACTGTTTGCGCACAAACTATTGGTACGCTAACTGACATGTCGACGAAGAAGGACCCGCTCGCGGAGATCGAGAACCCGCTGGCGCTCGACCAGCAAGTCTGCTTCGGTCTGGCCGTCGCCGCTCGCAGCGTCATCGCCCTCTATCGCCCGCTGCTCGAGCCGCTGGGCCTCACCCACCCGCAGTATCTGGTCATGCTGGCCCTGTGGGAGGAGGAGTCGCTGCGCGTCTCCGAGCTCGGCCGGAAGGTCCAGCTCGACCCCGGCACCCTCTCCCCGCTGCTCAAGCGCCTCGAGGCCCAGGACTACGTCCGGCGCGAGCGCAACAAGCTCGACGAGCGCTCGCTCGCCGTCGTGCTCACCGACCGCGGACGTGCCCTGCGTGACGACGCCGAGAAGATCCCGCCCGCGATCGTCGAGCGCCTCGACATGAGCGTCGAGGACCTCATGGACCTCCACCGCCGACTGCTGGAGGTCATCGCGGCAGCGACCCGATGACCACACCGGAAGGCATAGATCACCTATGCATCTGGAAGATGGTCACCTCTCGCCAGCGTTATTTGAATGTTGGATCAAATGACGCCCGGACCCCGGCCCGGACAGGAGCGAAGAGAGAGTGATGACGTTCGAGAACAAGGTCGCGCTGGTCACGTGGCGGTAGCGGGCTCGGGGAGGCGATCTCGAAGGAGCTCGCCGGGCTGGGCGCCAAGGTCGTGGTCGCAGACATCAACCTCGAGGGCGCGACCCGGCAACAACGCCGGGATCGGCGAGCCTCCGGCGCCGGTCGGCGAGCTGGTGCCCAGCGACTGGGACCGCGTCATCGGCATCGACCTCTCCGGGGTCGCCTACGGCCTGCGCTACCAGATCCCCGAGCTGCTCAAGACCGGCGCCGGCGAGTCCGCGATCGTGAACATGGCCTCCATCCACGGCGAGGTCGCCACCCTCGGCAACCCGGCCTACACCGCCGCGAAGCACGGGGTCATCGGCCTCACCAAGAACGCCGCCGCCGAGTACGGCCCGGCCGGACTGCGGATCAACACAGTCGGCCCCGGCTACATCGAGACCCCGGCCGCCCAGGCCGTCTCCGCCATCGAGGGCGCCCACGAGGCCCTCGTCGCCAAGCACCCGCTGGGCCGCCTCGGCCGCCCCGAGGAGATCGCCACCGTCGTACGTTTCCTGCTCTCCGAGGACGCCTCGTTCGTCACCGGTGCGTACTGGAAGATCGACGGCGGCTACACCACCGTCTGAGGCGCGGCAGAATCGGTGCATGAGCATCCGCGATCCAGCTGCCCACTGGGACGCCGTCTATGCGACCAAGGCGGTCGACGAGGTGAGCTGGTACGAACCGGCCCCGGCGACCTCCCGCAGGCTCATCACCCTGGCCGCACCCTCGGGGCGAGTGATCGACGTCGGCGCGGGCGCGTCGAGCCTCGCCGATGTCCTGGCATCGGCGGGCTACGACGTGACCGTGCTGGACGTGTCCGCCAACGCCGTCGCACAGGCCCGGGACCGGCTGGGCGAGCAGGCGACGTACGTCGTGGCCGACATCCTGACCTGGGCGCCCACCGGCGCCTATGAGGTGTGGCACGATCGCGCGGTCTTCCACTTCCTCACCGACCCGGGCGACCAGGCTCGTTACGTGGACCTGGCGACCGCGGCCGTCCGCCCCGGGGGCGGACTGGTGATCGGCACCTTCGCCCCCGAAGGTCCCGATTCCTGCTCGGGCCTGCCCGTCGCACGTCACGACGCCGACTCGATCGCACGGCTGTTCACGGAGGCCTTCACCATGGAGCACTCGGAAACGGAGCCGCACATGACTCCACAGGGAGGGCTGCAATCGTTCACCTGGGCCGTGCTGCGGCGCAGCTAGAACGGCGCCCGGACCCGCCTCAGCGGGAAACCAGCGCGCCCGCGAGCGAGTCGAGGGCGCCGGGGACGATGGAGAAGTAGGCCCACCGGCCGCGCTGCTCACGGGCGACCAGCCCGGCCTCGACGAGCAGCTTCATGTGGTGGGAGACCGTTGGCTGGGACAGCCCGACCGGCTCGGTCAGGTCACAGACGCACGCCTCCTGGCCCTCGGAGGCCGCGATGATCGAGAGCAGCTTGACCCGGTTCGGGTCGCCGAGCGCCTTGAACGTCCGCGCCAGCGCCTCGGCCTGGTCGTCGTCGAGAACGCCCGCGGTCACCGGTGAGCAGCACGCGCCGGCGGCGGACGGAAGCACGGGGAGAACGGTCATGGCGAGGAGTCTACCGAATCGTATTGACGAACGTCGATGGGTCGCCTAGGGTCGCCGACATATCGACGTTCTTGAATCTGAGGAGCATCATGAGCGACCTTCCTGTTGCCGTCATCGGCGCCGGCCCCCAGGGCCTCGCGGCCGCCGCCCATCTCCTCGAGCGCGGCCTCACCCCGCTGGTGCTCGAGCAAGGGAGCGAACCCGCCGCCGCCGTCGCCGAGTGGGGCCACGTACGCCTCTTCTCGGCCTGGCCCGAGCTAGTCGACAAGGCCGCGGCGCGGCTCCTGGAGCCGACCGGCTGGGCACCGCCCACGCAGGGGTACCCGACCGGTGCCCAGTGGCGCGAGCACTACCTCGTCCCGCTGGCCGAGGCGCTCGGCGACCACGTGCGCTACGGCGCCACGGTGACCGGGGTCTCCCGCAAGGGCCGTGACCGCCTGGTCGACGCCGACCGCGCCGAGCAGCCGTTCGTCCTCCACGTGACCGGCGCCAACGGCACCGAGGCGCGCCTCGAGGCGCGGGCCGTCATCGACGCCTCCGGGACCTGGCGCCGGCCCAACCCGGCCGGTGCCGACGGGCTCCCGGCCCTCGGGGAGCGGGCCTCCCACGCCGCGGGCACGCTCGGCTACGCCGTTCCGGACCGTGCTCACCCCGAGGCGTACGCCGGCCGGCACACGGTCGTGATCGGCGCGGGCGACTCCGCCTTCAACGCCGTCAACGAGCTCACCGCCATCGCCCGGGACCACCCGGGAACGAGGATCACCTGGGCGATCCGGCGCGTGGTCTCGACGAACACCTTCGGCGGTGGCGAGGCCGACGAGCTCCCGGAGCGGGGCGCCCTCGGCGTACGCGCGAAGAAGGCGGTGCAGGACGGATCGGTCGAGCTGGTGACCGGGTTCCGCACGGAGCGGGTCGCCGGCGGCACGGTGATCACCGAGGACGGCCGCGTGATCGAGGCCGACCAGGTGGTCGTCCTGACCGGCTACCGTCCCGACCTCGGCTTCCTGAGCGAGATGCGTCTCGATCTCGACCCGACGCTGGAGGCGCCGCGCGACATCGCAGTCCAGATCGACCCCAACATCCACTCCTGCGGCTCGGTCAGCGCGACCGGCGCCAAGGACCTCGCCCAGCCCGAGCCCGACCTCTACCTGGTCGGGATGAAGTCCTACGGCCGAGCGCCGACGTTCCTGGCGATGACCGGCTACGAGCAGGTACGCAGCGTGGTGGCCGAGCTCTCCGGGGACCACGACGCGGCCGCCCGGGTGGAGCTCGAGCTCCCCGACACCGGCGTCTGCGGCGGGGCGGGCTCGTTCGACGACCCCGAAGCCACCCAGGGCGGCTGCTGCGGGACCACTGCGCCGAGCGAGGAGCTGTTCACGATCGGCCGCGGGTCCCTCACGCCCTGATCGGGGTCACGCCGATCTCGTCGAGGAGCTGGAGCACGCGCTGCTCGATCTCGTCCCGGATGCCGCGTACGTGCTCGATGTCGCCACCCTTCGGGTCGGTGACCTTCCAGTCCTCGTACCGCTTGCCCGGGTAGAACGGGCAGGAGTCACCACAGCCCATCGTGATGACCACGTCGGCGCTGCGGACGACCTCGTCGGTCCAGGGCTTGGGGAACTCCGCGGCGATGTCGATCCCGAGCTCGGCCATGACCTCGACGGCGACCGGGTTGATCGCGGCGGCCGGCGCCGAGCCTCCGGACCAGCCGATCGCCCGGTCGCCGGCGTGGTGCCGGAAGAAGCCGAGCGCCATCTGGGAGCGGCCGGCGTTCTCGATACAGAGGAAGAGGACGGCCGGCCTGTGGTCGGCCGGCGATCGATCAGCGTTCAACGAAGCTTCTCCTGGGGTGGGGGATGTGAGGGAGTGCGGGGTCAGGAGTCGAAGCAGGATGCGAGGGCACGGACCCGGCGCTCGAGCTCGAGGTAGGCGGCGTCGAAGGCCTCGGGGCCCTTGTCCACGGGGTCGGGGATCGACCAGTGCAGCTCGCCGGGGACCTTCGGCGTCTCGTGGGCGCGGTCGCACACGGTGATCACCAGATCGCCGGGATCCAGCACCTCGTCCATCTGAGCCGGCTCGACGATCGGGAGGTCCAGGTCATGGCGGGCGGCGGCGTCGACCGTCCCCGGATTGATGCGGTCGGCAGGATGGGTGCCGGCCGAGGCGGCAGGGATCGCACTCACCTGGCGCCACAGCGCCGCGGCCAGATGGGACCGCGCCGAGTTGCCCGTGCAGACGAACAGGACACGCCTGGGCACCGCCACGGGGGACGCGGTGCCCAGGCTCTCGAGCGTGTCCTGCTCGAGGTGCAGGTACGTGCGCCTCCGGTCGCCCTCGGAATGGTGACGGGACACGACGCCTGCGCTCACCAGCGCCTGGACGTGGTGGGCAAACAAGTTCGACGGGACGTTCAGCATCCCGGCGAGCTCTGTGGGGGAGGCATCACTTGTCTGGAGGCTGTCGACGATGCGCAGCCGCACCGGATCGCCGAGCGCCGCATGAACCTTGGCCCGACGTTCCAACCCGGCCTGTCTTTCAACCTCCATTGACTCAATATTGACTGAGTAATCGTGCCACGTCAACAATGCCGACGTGCACCCCTCTCTCCCGCGCCGCCTGCTGGCCGAGCTCCTCGGCACCGGCCTGCTCGTCGCCGTGGTCGTCGGCTCCGGCATCGCCGCTCAGCAGCTCTCGCCCACCGACACCGGCCTGCAGCTCCTGGAGAACTCGATGGCGACGGTGTTCGGGCTGGCCGCGCTGATCCTGATGTTCGGCCCGGTCTCGGGCGCGCACTTCAACCCGGTCGTCTCCCTCGCCGACTGGTTTCTCGGGCGCCGGTCGGGCCAGGGGCTCGGGCTCGCCGAGGTCGGGGCCTACTCGGTCGCCCAGATCCTCGGCGCGGTCGGGGGTGCGGCGCTCGCCAACGTCATGTTCGACGTCGACCAGGCGATCTCGACCAAGGAGCGTGCCGGCGGCGGCCACCTCGTGGCCGAGGTCGTCGCCACGGCCGGCCTGGTCGCGCTGATCTTCGCGCTGGTACGCAGCGACCGCGGCGCCCTCGCGGCACCCGCGGTCGGTGGCTACATCGGCGCCGCCTACTGGTTCACCAGCTCCACCTCGTTCGCCAACCCCGCCGTCACCGTCGGCCGGGTCTTCTCCGACACCTTCGCGGGCATCGCGCCCGGCTCGGTCGCGCCGTTCGTCCTCGCACAGCTCGTGGGCATGGCCGCCGGCGTACTCCTGATCCTCGCTCTCTACCCTGGTGTCGGCGGCAGGGACGACGACGTCGTCGTTCCGTATCCCTGAATGCCGGTCACTCACCGCGATCCTGTACCTACGACGGCCCCTGATCACCGGAACGGACGCCCCCAATGACCTCCGAGAAGTCCAGCGCACGTGACGTGATCCCGCTGCGGGAGGCGACGCGCGCGTGGTTCGCGATCTCCCTGCAGACCTTCGGCGGACCCGCCGGCCAGATCGCGGTCATGCAGCACAAGCTCGTGGACGAGAAGCGCTGGATCGGCCAGCAGCGCTTCCTGCACGCGCTGAACTACTGCATGCTGCTGCCCGGCCCTGAGGCCCAGCAGCTGGCCGTCTACGTCGGCTGGCTGCTCAACGGCACCCTCGGCGGGCTCATCGCCGGCATCCTGTTCGTGCTACCCGGCGTCGTCGCGCTCCTCGCCCTCTCGGCGCTGTACGTCGGCGCCGGATCCACCGCGCTCGTGACCGGACTGTTCGCCGGCCTCGCTCCCGCGGTCATCGCGATCGTGGTCCAGGCCGTGCAGCGCGTGGGCGGACGAGCTCTGCACCATCCGGTCCTGGTGGTGATGGCGGTCGCCTCGTTCCTGGCGCTGACCGTCTTCAAGGTCCCGTTCCCGATCGTGATCGTCGTCGCCGGCCTGCTCGGCTGGCTGGTCGGCACTCGGGTCCCCGCCTTCGTCCAGGGCAAGGGCCACGGCAGCGCGGACGACGGCCCGGCGCCGCTGATCAGCGACGACGCCCTGCACCACGACGCGCCCTCGAAGGTTCGCGGCCTGAAGGTCCTCGTCCTCGGCCTGGTGCTGTGGTTCGCCCCGGTGGCGCTGGCGGCGATCGTGTTCAGCCGGGACAGCGTGTTCGTCGACCAGGGCCTGTTCTTCTCGGGCGCCGCGGTCGTCACCTTCGGTGGCGCGTACGCGGTTCTCTCCTACGTCGCCCATCAGGCGGTCAACGTCTTCGGCTGGCTGAAGGCCGGCGAGATGGTTCGCGGTCTCGCGCTCGCCGAGACCACCCCGGGACCGTTGATCATGGTCGTGCAGTTCGTCGCCTTCGTCGGCGCCTACCGCAACCCGGGCTCCCTCGACCCCTGGGTGGCCGCCGTGATCGCGTCACTGCTGGTGACCTGGGTGACCTTCGTCCCCTGCTTCCTGTTCATCTTCCTGGGCGCGCCCTACGTCGAGCGACTCCGCAGCAACCACCACCTCACCGCGGCGCTCACCGGGATCACCGCGGCGGTGGTCGGCGTGATCGCCAACCTCGCGCTGTTCTTCGCGTTGCACACGCTGTTCGAGCGCTCCCGCACCCTGACGTGGGGGCCGGTCGACCTCGACCTACCGGTCCTGTCCTCGTGGGATCCGGTCGCGTTCGCGATCACCGCGGTCGCCATCGCGCTCGTCTTCTGGCTCCGATGGTCGACGCTGCGCACCCTCGGCGTGTGCGCGCTGCTCGGACTCGCCTCGACCCTCATACCTCGCTGACCGCGGTGAGCAGGCGCGGCCAAGCCGACGAGGTCGGGTCGCCCCAGGCGGCGTGGTCCGCATCGTCGACCACTTCCAGACGTACGCCGGGGTGTGCTGCCGCGTAGCGCTCGGAGATCGCGAGCGGGATCACGGCGTCGGCGGCGCCGTGGAGGACGCGCACCGGGACCTGGGGCGCGAGGCCGAGCGGATCGGCAGCGGCGTACGCCTCGGGGGTCTCGGCCGGGGTGCCGCCGAGGAACTCCTCGACCGCTCCGTGCGCGAGACCTTCCTGGCTCATCGCGGCCAGCGCGGCGGCGGGGGCCAGCGCGACGACCCCGGTGACCAGGGTGCCCGCGCGGGAGGCGGCCCACAGCGCGAGCTGGCCTCCGGAGGAGTGTCCGACCAGGGTGATCCGGCGGGGTGCGTCGTTGTGGACGGTCCACTCCCGGCCGCTGAGCTGGATCGACTCGATCGCGGTCTCGATGTCCTCGAAGGCCTGCTGCCACTGGCCGGACCCGTGGCGGTATTCGACCGTCGCGGTCAGATGACCCGCCTCGGCCAGCGCCCGGCCCGCCGACCAGGTGCGCATCCGGTCGGAGTCGCGCCACATCCCGCCGTGGAGCAGCAGCACGAGCGAGTCGGTCGCCTCGGCCGGCTCGAAGACGTCGGCGACCTGCCGGGCGGTGGCCCCGTAGCGCATCGTCGCGTCGGGGTAGGTGGTCTCTGTCGTGGTCATGGCTTCTCCTTGCTGTTGCGGTCGAGCAGGATGCTGACCGCGACACCGACCACCAGCCCCCAGAAGGCGGAGCCGATGTTGAACACGGTGATGTCGGCGACGGTCACCAGGAAGGTGACCAGCGCGCCGGTGACGTGGGGTCCGCCGAAGGCGGTCTGGAACGCGCCCTGGAGCGGCTTGAGCATGGCCAGGCCGCCCAGCACCGCGACGTACGCATCGGGCATGGTGGTGATGACCCGGACCATGCCGGGGGCGAGCAGGCCGAACCCGATCGCGAGTACGCCGCACCAGATCGCCGCGGCATAGTGCCGCCGCGGTGAACCCGAGGCGGTGACCAGCGCGTTGGTCGGCCCGGCCAGACAGGTGGACACACCGCCGAACGGGGCCGCGACCAGCGAGGTCACCCCGCACCAGCCGGTCACCTGGTTCATCCGCGGGTCGTGGCCGGCGGCCCGCAGGACCGCCATGCCCTGGCCGTTCTGGACGATCAGGACAGTGATCAGCAGCGGGATGGTGAGCTCTATGAAGGCGGGCCCGGTGAAGACCGGCGAGGTCCAGACCGGGTCGATGACCCAGCGGCCGGAGACCTCGACGGCCGGCCGGTCGGCGAGGCTCACCGCGCCCGCCCCGACCGCGAGCGCGACCACGACCGCCGGGAGCCAGCGCGCCAGTCGCGGAACGGCGCTGACGGCGACGAAGGCGGCCACCATCGGCCCGGCGATCGCCAGGTCGCGGTCGACGGCGAGGACCAGGTCGGTGCCGAAGCGGAGGAAGACACCGGCCACCATGGCCATCACGATCGGCATCGGCAGCAGGTGCATGACCCGGTCGACCTGCCGGGTCAGACCCAGCACGATCAGGAGCAGCGCCGCCATGATGAAGCCGCCGACCGTCTCCGGCCAGGTGGTGCCGGCCGCCATGGCCTGGCCCACGACGACGGTGCCGGGGATCGTCCAGAAGTAGACCAGCGGCTGGCGGCTCCAGCGCGAGGCGATGATCGTCAGCACCCCGTTGAGGCAGAAGACCGCGCTGACCCAGGAGGCGACGATGCCGGCGGAGAGGCCGGCGCCCTGGCCGACGGCGAGGATCACCGCGACCGGGCCGGTGCAGGAGAACAGGAAGCCGATGAAGCCGTTGACCAGCTCGTGGCGGCCCAGGTCACGGCCGCGGCCCGCGCGGGGCTCTCGGACGTCGAGGTCGGTACTCATGGCTCCTCCGTCGGTTCGGCGGCCATCGCCGCGAGCTCGGTCCGGCTGCGGACGCCGAGCTTCGCGTAGATGCGGGTCAGGTGGTACTGCACGGTCTTGGGCGAGACGAACAGCTGCGCGGCGACCTCGCGGTTGGAGAGACCCGAGGCGACCATCTCCGCGACCGTCTCCTCCTGCGGGGTCAGGTCCACCGGGCCACGCTGGCCACGCGGGGCCCGTACTCCCCCGGCACGCAGCTCGCGCTGGGCGGCGTCGACGTAGGTCGACGCTCCCAGCCCGTCCCACAGGTCGCGTGCGGATGAGAGCAGCGCCTCGGCGTCGCGGCGGCGGCCGGCGCGACGCAGCGCCTGCCCGTAGGCGAAGGTGACGCGGGCGCGCTCGTAGCGCAGCGGCAGCCCGTCGAGCAGCGCGAGCGCACGGTCGAAGGTGTCGCGGACCCCGGCGAGGTCGCCGCGGGCGCCGTGCCAGCGGCCGCGGGCGGTGGCCAGCCTGGCCTGGGCGGAGCGGTGCTGCTCCTCACGGGCGCGGGTCTCGTGGGGGCGGAGGAACTCGTCGGCCTCCTCCAGCCGGCCCTCCGCGATCAGCGCGGCGGCGTACGTCTCAGCCCAAGGCCAGATGGCCGGCTCGGCCAGCGCGCTGCCGGCCGGGGCCTGCGTGAGCGGCTCGAGGATGCGCAGGACGGCACGGAAGTCGCTGCGCGCCTCGGCGATGTGAGCGCGGGCGAGGAGCGCGGGGACTCGCATGATCTCGTAGCCCTGCACCCCGACGTCGGCGGCACGGGCGGTGCGAGCAGCGTCCGCCCAGCTGCCGCGCAGCAGATGGGTCTCGGTGGCGGTCCACTCCAGCAGCGGGGTGACTAGCGCGACGCCGGACTCGGCGGCGAGCGCCCGCCCGGCCGCGACCGTCTGCAGGGCGGCCTCGCCCTCGCCGGTCAGGAACTGCACGCGCGCCAGCCAGGCCAGGGCCCACATCGAGATCCGGGTCGAGCCGCCGAGGACCCGTGGGTCGGTGACCCCCTCCAGGCGGCTGCGGGCCTCGTCGGGCTCGTCGGCGAGCACATCGAGCCAACCGCGGCCCATCGTGATCCGCTGGGTCTGGGCGCTGTGCCCGACGCGTCGGGCGGCCAGGGCGTACGCCTCGTGGGCCTCCTCGAACCGGCCGGCCATCGCCAGCCCGAGGCCGCGGATCGCCGCCGCCTCGACGCCGGCGGCCGAGTCGCGGCCGGCCAGCGAGATCGCCCGGTCGGCCCAGGTGACCAGATCGTCGCCGCGGCACCGGGCCAGCGAGTGCAGCACGTGCCGGGTGGCGATCAGCGCGGCGGTCTCCGGCTCGCGGTCGACGTTGACGATGTCCCAGGCACGCGTGAGCCGCACCTCGGCCTCGGCGGCCCGACCGCGCAGGATCGCCAGGTAGGCGAGCACCGCCTCGCGCAGCGGCGTCTCGCGCAGGCTCTCCACGACCGGGACCAGCGCCGCGGCGCCCATCCCGTCGCCCGCCGCGACCAGTGCGTCGACGGAGCGGATCAACCGGTCGTCGCGGCGCAGGGGGTCCTCGGTGAGCCGGCTGGCGTCACGGTAGAGGGCCGCGGCCTCCGCCCAGGCACCCTCGTCGCCGCGTCGTTGCGCCAGCCGGGCGACCTCGTCGGCGAGCCCGGCGTCGGGCAGCGGGGTCGCGGCGACGAGGTGCCGGGCCCGGCGCACCTCGTCGTCGACGATCGCGGCGGCTCGCTGGTGCGCGTCGGCGGTCCGCTTGGCACCCATCGTCGCCAGCACGGCGACACCGACCAGCGGCGTACGCCATCGGGGGCGGTGGTCGTGGGTGGTCTCGACGAGCCCGGCCGTGGCCAGGGCGTCGACCGCGGAGAGCGGGTCCTCGAGGCCGGCGAGGGCCGCGGCCTGTCCCAGGGAAGCGTCGTCGCCGAGGATGGCGAGGGCCTCTGCCAGCGCACGGCCCTCCGGGCCGCAGCCGGCGAGCGCGAGCCGGACCTCGTCGCGTACGTGGACCGGGGCGGGCAGCTGGGTGTCGGGCCGTGCCCACCGGGTCGGTGGGAGCTCGTCGAGCAGCGCGACCGCGTCGCGCGGGCTGCCCGCCGTGTGACGGGTGAGGACCTCCGCCATCGAGGGGTGCAGGACCCGTCCGCGCAGCGAGGCGAGCTCACCGACCGCGGCCGCGTCCAGCCCCTCGATGCGGATGGTCTCGGTGGCGATCTCACCGAGGAACGAGGTGCTGCGCGTGGCCGCCAGCACCACCAGCACCGGTACGTCGCGGTGCCGGCGCAACGCGGAGGCGATCGCCTGCAGCGAGAGCGTGTCGGCGAGGTCGGCGTCATCGACCAGGATCAAGCCGGGCTCCTCCCCCGTCCCGGCGGCCCGCGCCACCAGAGCGTCGGCAGCGGCGGCCGGGTCGGCCGGCGGCGTACCGCCGAGCAGCTGACGCAGCACCGCGCCGGGCGAGTCCTGCTCCCACGCGCCGGCGCGGGCGCTCAGCGCCGGTGCCGCTACCCGGTCCGCCAGACCGCGCAGCAGCGCGGTCTTCCCCAGGCCCGGGTCCCCGAGGACGAGGACGGCGGCGGAGCCGGAGGTGCGGGTGAGGGCCAGCCGCGAGGTGAGCTCGACGAGCTCGTCCTCGCGACCGACACACCCAGCTCGTTCGATGAGCACGGTCACACCCTAGGCCTCCCTCATGCCGGCAGGCCGTCGTCGAGTGCGACGCGCACGACCGGCTCCGCCGGGGACCGCGGCACGGCTACGGCCACCACGGCACCGAGCACCGCGACGCCCGCGAAGATCTGGAAGGCGGTGGTTCCTCCGACCCCGGCGGCGACCAGTGCCCCGCCGATGATCGGTCCGACGATCCCGCCGAGCCGGCCGAACCCGGCACACCACGCCACGCCCGCGCCGCGGGCCCGGGTCGGGTAGTAGTTGGCGACGAGCCCGTAGATGAGCACCTGCGTACCGATGGTGCCGACGCCGGCGATCGCGACGGCCGGGAACAAGATGGCGAGCGGCAGCCCGAGGGGCAGCAGCAACAGCATCAGGCCGGCGAGCACGAAGGTTGTCGAGACCACCTTCTTGGCGCCGGTCCGGTCGGCGATGTAGGAGGCGAGGAGACCGCCGATGATGGCGCCACCGTTGAGCACCAGCAGGAAGGTGAGCGCGTACGCCTTGCCGTAGCCGTTGTCCTCCATGATCTTCGGCAGCCAGGTGTTCAGGCCATAGGTCAGCAGCAGGCCGGAGAAGCTCATCAGTCCGAGCATCATCGTCGGGAACGCGAGCGGGCGGCGGGCCAGGGCGCTGAAGCCGACCGCATCCTGGGCGGTGCTGGTCGACGCGACCCGGTCACGGGAGTCGAGCCACAGCTGCGACTCGGGCAGCTTGGCGACGGCGAAGGGCAGCAGGAGCACCAGCGGAGCGGCACCGATGGCCATCAGGATCCGCCAGTTGGAGCCGCTCGGGTCGATGATGAGCGCCATCACTGAGGCGGTCACGCCACCGGCGGGGATGCCGCTGTAGACGATCGCGTTGAGCCGGTTCTTCCGCTCCGGCGGCGCGAACTCGGCGACCAGGGCGCCGACGGTCGCCAGGATCGCACCCAGCCCGATGCCGGTGAGGAACCGGAGGATGCCGAAGACGGCGATCGACTGGGCGAACGCTGTCGCGGCCATGCCGAGCGAGAACCAGGTGATGCTGGCGAGCACGACCTTCCGGCGGCCGATCCGGTCGCTGACCGCGCCGGCGCTCAGCGCGCCGACGAGCACGCCGACGAGGGCGTAGCTGCCCAGTGTCCCGGCCTGGCCCGCGGAGAGCTGCCCGATCTGGGAGGGATCTGCCATCAGGGTCGGCAGCACCGTGCCGTAGACCACGAGGTCGTAGCCGTCGAACATCAGGGCCAGCGCGGAGAGCGCCACGACCCAGGCGAGCTGGCGCCCGGTCTTGGCCCGAGTGATTTCATCGGTGTTTTCGGACATGGGTGATCTCCATGGGTGACGCGAGCGGCGCTCGCGAAGGGAGTGACGGCCCCGAGAGAGGAACCTGGTGGCTCAGCCGAGGTCACCGCCGGCGACGGGAAGGACCGTGCCGGTGATGTAGGAGGCTTCCTCGGAGGCGAGGAAGCAGATCGCGGCGGCCTGCTCGTCGAGCGTGCCGTAGCGGTGCATCAGTGAGGTCTCGAGGGTCTGGTCGATGTGGGCCTGGAACCACGCCTTCTCGGCGTCCGTCCGGGGCGTTGGTGTGCCCCGGGAGATCCGGCGTGGCGGAGCCTCCGTACCTCCCGGGGCCGTCGCGGTGACCCGGATCCCCGACCCGGCGTACTCGAGGGCGAGGGAGGCGGTGATCGCGTTGATCCCGCCCTTCGCCGCGGAGTACGGGATCCGATGGATGCCGCGGGTCGCGGCCGAGGAGACGTTGACGATGACGCCGTGGCCGCGCTCGACCATGCCCGGCAGGACGGCTCGGCACGCATAGAGGGTCGTCATCAGCGAGCGGGTGATCTCGGCGTCGATCTGGTCGGCGGTGAACTCGGTGAACGGCTTGAAGTTGATCGCGCCGCCGACGTTGTTGATCAGCACGTCGATCCGGCCGTACGCCGCCAGCGCCCGCTCCATCAGCGCGGCCGCGCCCTCGTAGTGCTCGAGGTCGCACTCGACCGCGCTCGTGGTCGCGCCCTGGCCGGTGAGCTCGTCGGCGACCTCGGCCACGAGCGGGGAGCGGTCGGCGAGGACGACCTTCCCGCCCTCGGCTGCCACCCGGCGGGCCACCTGGGCGCCGATGCCCTGGGCCGCGCCGGTGACCACCACGACCTGGCCGGCGAACCGGCCCGGGGTGATGAACCGTGGCCTGTTCGCGGCGGCCGACTCGGCCATCGCCCGGCGCATCGTCTCCTTGGACCGCTCGCTGTGGGCCTTGATCAGGTCGCGGGCGGCGAGCCGGTCGCCGCGCTCGAAGGCCTCGACGATGTCGAGGTGGTCCTGGGTGCACTGCGGGTGGCACCAGGTGGCGTTGCGCAGCACATCCTCCATCCGGCCCTTCACCCCGAGCGCCTGGTAGGCGGCCAGCAGGTGGCTGTTGCCGGTGAGGGTGAACAGGTAGTCGTGGAAGGCCGCGTTCGACTCGGTGTAGCCGTGGGCGTCGAGGAACCGGTCCCCGTCGACGTACGGGAGGGTCGACTCGGCGAGCAGCCGATAGCCGGCCAGCTGCTGGGAGTCGAGCCGCCCGATGGTCAGATCGAGCGCCCCCACCTCCAGCGCCGCTCGGGCCTCGAAGATCGCATCCGACGCGGAAATGTCCGGGTGCTCCTCCCCGATCGTGTAGCCGTCCACTGTCGTGTCTTCGCTGGTCGAGCCGGCTCCTCCGCTGGTCGAGCCGCCGGAGCCGCTAGGCGGAGGCCCCACCGGATCAAACTCAGTGAGACCAACAGAGTCGTCTCGAGCGAAGGTCACCTGGCCACCGATGCTCCGCGCCTCGGGGGACTCGATCAGGTCCTCGACCGTGTTGGTCTCGACACGCTCGCTGGCGCTCGCGGCTCGACCAGCGGGGACCGGCGCGACCAGCTGGCCGGCGATGCGGCGTACGACATCTCCGTCGTCCCGAGCCACGGCGGCCGGCCCGGCGGGCCCGAGGTCGAGTGCCGGGAGCATCTCCTGGCCGGCGAGGGCCCGCGACTCCGGGTGGGTCTCCAGCTCGACGCGTACGGGTGACGCTTCGGCCGACGCGGGCGACGCCTCGGCCGACGGGGCCGACGCCTCGGCAGTGGCTGGGACGGCGAGGGCGAACTTCTCGTAGTAGAAGCCGGTGGGCTCGAGGCCGGCACCGGCGACGTGCGTACGCACCGCCTCGACCATCGGCGGCGGGCCGCACAGGTAGATCGCGACGTCGCCGCCGTGCAGGTCCTCCTCGCGGATCAGGCTCGTCACGTAGCCCTTGTTGGCGGCGGTCGAGGCGGGGTCGGAGACGCACTGGTCCCAGGTGAAGCCGGGCAGCCGCGAGACCAGCTCACCGACCTCGTCGAGCTTGACCAGGTCGTCGTCGGTGCTGACGCCGTAGACCAGGCGGCCACCGCGGTCGCAGCCGTCGACCTCGAGCTGGCGCAGCATCGAGAGCACCGGCGCGAGCCCGGTGCCACCGGCCAGCATCAGCACCGGCCGGCGCGCCTCGCGCAGGAAGAAGGAGCCGTTCGGGCCGGTGAAGGTCACCTCGTCGCCGACGGCGGCGCGCTCGGTCAGCCAGGTCGACATCGCGCCGCCCGGGGTCAGCTTGACCAGGAAGACGAGCCGCTCCTGGTGCGGGGCGTTGGCGAAGGAGTAGGAGCGGGTCACCTCGGTGCCGGGCACGGCGATGTTGACGTACTGGCCGGGCAGGAAGGCCAGCTCGCCGCGGTTGGGGATGTCGATGGAGAGCTCGACCGTGGTCGGGCTCAGCCGGTCCAGGCCGACGACGGTGCCGGTGTAGCTCGCCGCGCCGGTCTTGGCGACCTCGGAGGTGGTGGCGATCTGCAGCGCGAGGTCCGAGCGCGGCTTCATCGAGCACGGCAGGGCGTACCCCTCGGCGGCCTCCGCCTCAGAGAGCGCGTCCTCGATGTAGGTGCCGCCGTCGTACTCCCCCGACTCGCACAGCGCCTTGCACGTCCCGCAGGCGCCGTCGCGGCAGTCCAGCGGGATGTTGATCCGCTGGCGGTAGGACGCGTCGGCGACGGTCTGGTCCTCGCGGACGGTGATGAACCGGGTCACCCCGTCCTCGAAGGAGAGGGCCACCTGATGGGTCGCGATCTCGGTCTCTGTTGCAGTCATCGCAGGGGCCTCAGACGTGGTAGATGTCGACGACGTGGTGGATGTAGTCGTTCTTCAGCACCACGGTCTTGCGGCGGATCAGCGGCTGCTCGCCGGAGAAGTCGATCGTGTAGAACGAGGTGCCGTAGTAGGGATCGATGGTCTTGTAGCGGAAGTACATGGTGTGCCAGTTGAAGCGCACGTCGACCAGGTCGCCGCGGCGCTCGATGACCTCGACGTTGCTGATGTTGTGCGACGTACGCGGCTCCGGCAGCGAGGTCGCCGAGGACCGCTCCGTACGGATCCGGAAGACGCGGTCCTCCAGGCCACCCTTGTTGGGGTAGTAGATGAGCGACATCTCGGTCTGCGGGTCCTCGGTGAGGAGGTCGGCGTCGTCCCAGCAGGGCATCCAGTAGACGACGTCGTCGGCGTAGCATCCGAGCCACAACTCGTACTCGCGGTCGTCGAGGAAGCGCGCCTCGCGGTAGAGGAACTGCTCGATCATCGTGTGCGTGATGAGCTTCGACCCGGTCGCAGCGTTCTGCGTGAGCGTCATGGTCAGTTGCCCTTCTCGTTCGCGATGGCCGTACGAATCTGCTCGGCCCACTGCGCGTGCATGACCGGGTAGAGACCCTCGTCCTCGTTCTTGGCGCCGGCCGAGATGACGCCCGGCATGTCGAGGGCCTCGGCGACCTCGTCGGGTCCGGTGTGCCAGTGCTCGGCGCCGCGGCTCATGTCGTTCCACGGCGCGGCGGAGGCCTGGTAGGTCAGGAAGCAGGAGCGGAACTCCTCCAGGTCGTCGGGCGTGGCCATGCCGGAGGCGTTGAAGAAGTCCTCGTACTGCCGGATCCGCCAGGCCCGTGACTCGGGGCTCTCGCCCTTGGGGGCGATGCAGTAGATGGTGACCTCGGTCTTGTCGACCGAGATCGGGCGGAAGTGCCGGATCTGGGTCGAGAACTGGTCCATCAGATACACGTTCGGGTAGAGCAGCAGGTTGCGCGAGCCCTTGACCATGAACTCGCCCTTGGCATCGCCGAACTGCTCCTTGAGGGTGTCCATCTGGTCCCACAGCGGCCGGTCGGCGGGGTTGGCCGCCCAGGTCCACAGGCACAGGTGGCCGTTCGGGTAGGACCAGTAGCCGCCACCCGCCTTGCCCCAGCTGCCGGCGTCGACGGTCTTGGTGGTGTTCTTCGACTCGCCGGTGTTGCGGCGCGAGGTGGTGGCGGCGTAGTTCCAGTGGGTGGCGGTGACGTGGTAGCCGTCGGCGCCGTTCTCCGCCTGGACCTTCCAGTTGCCGTCGTAGGTGTAGGTGGAGGATCCGCGCAGCACCTCGAGGCCGTCGGGCGACTGGTCGACGAGCATGTCGATCACCTTCACGGTGTCACCGAGGTGCTCCTCCAGCGGGAGCACGTCCTCGTTGAGCGAGCCGAACAGGAAGCCGCGGTAGCTGTCGAAACGGGCCACGTGGGTGAGGTTGTGCGACCCCTCGGTGTTGAAGCTCTCCGGGTAGCCCGCGTCGTCGGGGTCCTTGACCTTGAGCAGGGTGCCGTCGTTGCGGAACGTCCAGCCGTGGAACGGGCAGGTCAGGGTCATCCGGTTGTCGGTCTTGCGCCGGCACAGCATCGCGCCACGGTGGGCGCAGGCGTTGATCATGCAGTGCAGCTCGCCGTCCTTGTCGCGAGTGATCATCACCGGCTGCCGCCCGATGTAGGTGGTGATGTAGTCACCGGGATTGGGCACCTGACTCTCGTGGGCGAGGTAGATCCAGTTGCCTTCGAAGATGTGCTTCATCTCCAGCTCGAAGATCTCCTCGTCGGTGAAGATCCGGCGGTTGGCGCGGTAGATCCCGGCCTCGCGGTCCTCGACCACGGCGTCCGCCAGGACGTTCTCGATGTGGCCCAGGCTCTCGGTGAGCGGTGCGGTCATGGTTTGCCTCCAACGGGTGACGGTCACCACACCTTCGCAAGACGTGGCGGCCGTCACACCAGGCGAATGCCCAGTTCCGACCTAGGTATCCATTGATCATCGAGATCAATCAATATGCGGCAGTTTCGTCCTTGTTGTTTATCTATCGCAGGCCTAGTGTGGCGACGGTCACCACGTCTTGAGGAGCGATTCATGGAGCTACGCCACCTGCGGTACTTCGCCGCGGTCGCCGAGACCTGCCACTTCGGGCAGGCCGCGGCGCAGCTGCACATCGCCCAGCCGGCGCTCTCCCAGGCGATCCGCCAGCTCGAGTCCGAGCTCGACGTCACCCTGTTCACCCGGACCACCCGGCAGGTCTCCCTCACCCCGGCCGGCGAGTTCCTGCGCACCGAGGCCGCCCGGGTGCTGGCCGCCGTCGACGACAGCGTCCGAGGCGTACGCCGCATCGGGGCCGGCCGCCACGGCCTGGTCCGCCTGGGGCTCACGGGCACCGCCTCGTTCTCGCACCTGCCGGGCATCGCCCGCGTGGTCAAGCGCGAGCTGCCCGAGGTGGCGCTCGAGATCCACGCCGACCTGCTCACGCCGGCCCAGTGCGAGCGACTGCAGAGCGGGGCGCTCGACCTCGGCGTACTACGGCCGCCCGCCACCGGCGAGGGACTGACCCTGCGCACCCTCGAGGTCGAGCCGCTCGCGCTCGCCATCCCCGTCGACCACCGGCTCGCCGTCGAGCCCGTCGTCGCGCTGGCCGACCTGCGCACCGAGCCGTTCATCGCCTACAGCGCCCGCGACTCGGCGGTCAACGAGGCCGTCCTGCGCAGCTGCCGCGAGGCCGGCTTCGTGCCGCAGCGCGAGCACGAGGCGCCCAGCACCGCGGTCCTGCTGGCGCTGGTCGCCGCGGGCCTCGGCGTCGCGGTCGTCCCGGCGTCGGTCCGGGCCCTTCCGCTGGAGGGCGTGGTCTTCCGCGACCTGCTCGACGCGGGCAGCGTCGAGCTCTCCCTCGCCTACCGCACCGACGACGACAACCCCGTCGTCGACGCCGTCATCGAGATCCTCGAGGCCGCCGACCTGTTCACCGCGCCTCGTCTGGAAGCTCCCCGATTCGGAGTCTCATCATGAAGATCACCAAGATCGAGGCGATCCCGTTCGCCATCCCCTACCGCAAGCCGCTGCGCTTCGCCTCCGGCGAGGTCCACACCGCCCAGCACGTGCTCGTCCGGGTGCACACCGACGACGGCGTCGTGGGTGTCGCCGAGGCGCCGCCGCGGCCGTTCACCTACGGCGAGACCCAGGCCGGGATCATCGCCGTCGTCGACCAGCTCTTCGCCCCGCAGCTCGCCGGGCTCACGCTGCTCGAGCGGGAGACCGCCCGAGTGCTGATGGAGCGCACCGTCGGCAACCCGACCGCCAAGGCGGCCGTCGACATGGCCATGTGGGACGCCCTCGGCAAGACCCTGGACCTGCGGGTCGTCGACCTGCTCGGTGCCTTCACCGACCGGATGCGGGTCTCCCACATGCTCGGCTTCGACTCCCCGGAGGCGATGGTCGCCGAGGCGGAGCGGATGCGGGAGACGTACGGGATCTCGACGTTCAAGGTGAAGGTCGGCCGCTCCCCCATCGAGCTCGACACCGCCGTCGTCCGTGCGCTGCGCGAACGGTTCGGCACCGAGATCGAGCTGTACGTCGACGGCAACCGCGGCTGGACCGCCGCCGAGTCCGCCCGCGCGATGAAGCAGATGGCCGACCTGGACCTGCTCTTCGCCGAGGAGCTCAACCCCGCCGACGACGTGCTCGGGAGGCGCTGGCTGGTCAGCCAGGTGGACGTACCGTTCATCGCCGACGAGTCGGTCCCGACGGCGGCCGACGTCACCCGGGAGGTGCTCGGCGGCTCCGCCACCGCGATCAGCATCAAGACCGCGCGCACCGGCTTCACCGGCTCGCAGCAGGTGCTCCATCTCGCCGAGGGCCTCGGCCTGGAGGTCGTGATGGGCAACCAGATCGACGGCCAGCTCGGCAGCGCCTGCTCGATCGCCTTCGGTGCCGCTCACCGGCTCACCTCCCGCCGGGCCGGTGAGCTGTCCAACTTCCTCGACATGGCCGATGACCTGCTCACCGAGCCGCTCGAGATCCGCGACGGCGAGCTCGCCGTACGTCCTGGTGCCGGCCTCGGGGTCGAGATCGATGCCGAGAAGCTCGATCACTACCGCACCGACAACTGAACACCAGACCCCACACCGCAACACGAGAGGACACACTCATGACCACCGACCAGACCCTCGAGTCCGCCGAGGCCGCCACCGCGGCTGCCTCCGGCGCCTCCGCCACCGAGCGGTTCGCCGCCGACAAGTCGCCCTTCGAGGCCGTCAAGGACACCCCGCCGGAGCGCGTCGACCGGCTCGCCAAGCGCGTGCTCAACGCCGTCTACGACACGATCCGCGAGGAGAAGGTCAGCTACGACGAGTTCAACGCGCTCAAGGCGTGGCTGATCCAGGTCGGCAAGGACGGCGAGTGGCCGCTCTTCCTCGACGTCTGGGTCGAGCACGAGGTCGAGAAGGTCGCCACCGAGCACCGCGAGGGCAACAAGGGCACCATCGAGGGCCCCTACTACGTCCCCGCCGCCCCCGAGCAGGGTGCGAACGGCACCATCCCGATGCGCGAGGGCGAGTCCGGCACCCCGCTGACCTGGACCGGCACGATCACCTCGACCGACGGCACCCCGCTCGACGGCGCCAAGGTCGAGCTGTGGCACGCCGACGCCGACGGCTTCTACTCGCAGTTCGCACCCGGCATCCCGGAGTGGAACCTGCGCGGCAGCTTCACGGTCGGGGCCGACGGCGCCTTCGAGATCCACACGATCCAGCCGGCGCCGTACCAGATCCCGACCGACGGCTCCTGCGGCAAGCTCATCGCCGCCGCCGGCTGGCACGCCTGGCGTCCGGCGCACCTGCACGTCAAGGTGTCGGCCCCCGGTCACGAGCTGCTCACCGCCCAGCTCTACTTCCCCGGTGACGAGCACAACGACGACGACATCGCCTCGGCGGTCAAGCCCGAGCTGGTGCTCGCGCCCGTCGCCGCCGAGGACGGCTCGGTGAGCGTCGACTACGGCTTCGTGCTGGACCCGGTTCGCGGCTGATGCTCTACCACGTACGCATGGACGTCCGGATCCCGCACGACCTGGATCCGGACGTCCGCGACGACACCATCGCCCGCGAGAAGGCCTACGCCCAGGAGCTCCAGCGCGCCGGGAAGTGGCCGCACCTGTGGCGGATCGCCGGGGAGTACGCCAACTTCTCGGTCTTCGACGTCGAGTCCCACGACGAGCTCCACCAGCTCCTCTCCGGACTCCCGCTGTTCCCCTACATGGACGTCCAGGTCACCCCGCTGGCCAAGCACCCCTCCAAGGTGGAGACCTGACGCTCGACTAGAGCTGCCCGAGCACCCGGTCGGCTTCGCGTCGCAACGGCGCGAAGCCGTGCTCGGCGGCCAGCTGCCGGCCGCGGCGGGCGTGGACCCGGGCGGCCGTGGTCTCGCCCTCCGCCTGGAGCGCCCGGGCCAGCCCGATCCGAGCACGGGTCTCGGTGAACGAGGCGACGTGGGCGTGGCTGAGCCGCACCGCGTACTCATAGGTCTCGGCGGCATCGCGGTGGCTTCCGGTCGCATCGAGGGCGGCGGCATAGCTGCACGCCGTCGACGCGACGAAACGTACGTCCCCGTGGGCCCGCGCGGTCAGGTGGGCCCGCTCGGCGAGCTCGAGCGCAGAGGCATGGTCGCCCCGGACCAGGGCGAGCAGGCTGAGCTCCTCGAGCGCGTTGGCCTCGGCGAACGGGCTCCGGTTGCGGGTGGCCTGCGCCAGCGCCGACTCCAGGCGAGCGCCGGCCGAGTCGAGCATGCCGAGGGCACGCTCGGCCGCGGCCAGGGTGGCGAGCTCGAGCGGGGTGGCGCTGCCCTGCGCCTCGCTCAGCTCGACCGCCCGGAGATGGTGGCAGCGTCCCTCCTCGAAGCGACCCTGCTCGGTGCAGGCGATGCCGAGAGCCTGACGCGCCCAGGCCCGCAGCCCCTCGGTGCCCTCGACGTCGCCGAGGATCTTCAGCGCGTGCGTGTAGGCGACCTCGGCCTCACGTCCGGAGTCCGCGACCCGGTGGCGGTGGCCGTCGACGATCGCCGCGAACGCCAGCCCCTGCGTCCAACCGCTTGCGTCGAGGAGACTCCACGCGCGGTCCGACTCCGCCCAGGCCTCGTCCATCCGCCCGAGGACGCCGAGCACATCGGCTCGCAGCGTACGCAGGAAGGCCTCGGCCCGTGCCTCGCCCTCCAGCGCGGCGGCCTCGGCCCCGACCGTCATCAGCTCGAGGTAGGTGGTCACGTCGAGGCGGGTCCGGTAGTGGATCCGGGCCTGGTCGACGAGCTTCCAGGCGTAGTGACGCCGTTGGGGGTCGGCCGCTGCCTGCTTCGCGAACGCGATCAGCAGCTGCGCCTCGCGGTCCAGCCAGGTGCGGGCTTCATCAGCGGAAGGGAAGGGGATCCCCGGCGACGGCTCGATCTCCAGCGCGCGCAGGCGGCCCGGATAGACGGTGTCGCCGGCGCTGACCGTGGTGTCGAGCAGCCAGTCGGCGAGCCGGCGCTGCGCCTGCGGCTGCTCGGGGTCGGCCGCGGCCAGATCACCGGCATGGAGCCGGAGCAGGTCGTGGTAGTGGTAGCGGCCGACACCGTCGTCGGCTCCGTCGGCGGCGGTGTTGTCCGAGATGACGGTCTGCAGCATGTTGGCGTCGACCAGGTCCTCGAGCAGCCGCTGCGCGGTGTCGGGGTCGCGCTCGAGGAGGGCGCACGCCGGAGCCGGGTCGAAGTCGTAGGCCGAGATCAGCGAGCACAGCCGGAAGGCGCGCTGCGCCTCGGCGGGCATGGCGGCGTAGGAGATCTCGAGGCTGGCCGCCACGCTCACCTCGCCCACGGCCAGCTCGGCCAGCCGGTGGGAGCTCTCGCTCAGCCGGTCGGCGTACGTCTCGATCGACCATTCCGGGCGGCTCAGCAGCCGGGCCGCGGCGATCCTGAGCGCCAGCGGGAGACGGCCGCAGGCCAGTGCCAGCGACTCGCTCGCGCGCGGTGCTGCGGCGACGCGCTCCCGACCGACGATCGCGCCGATGAGGTCGACGGAGGCCTCGGTGCTGAGCTCGCCGAGGTGGATCTGGCGGCCCAGGTCGATCGTGCCCGCGAGGGCAGGCAGCCGGTGGCGGCTCGTGAGGATCGTCCGGTTGGCACCGAGTCCGGGCAGCAGCGGGATGACCTGGCCGGCGCTGTCGACGCTGTCCAGCACGATCAGCATGCGGCGGTCGGAGAGCTCGCTGCGGAGAAGGGCAGCGGCGTCGGCATCGTCGGTCGGGATCTGCTGGCCGGAGAGGCCGAGCGAGCGCAGGAAGCGCCGCAGCACCGAGCCGGGCTCGACCGCCTCACCCGAGACGCCGTGGAGGTCGGCGTAGAGCTGGCCATCGGGAAAGTCCCCGGCCAGCCGGGCCGCGGCGGTCAGGGCCAGCGCACTCTTCCCGGATCCGGCCGGCCCGGTGACCAGCACCGCGGCACCGCCGCCCTCGCCGAGCCCTGCCGTCAGCATCGCGAGCTCGGCGTCATGCCCGATCAGTGCGGGTGCCGCCGGCACCTCCCGAGGTACGTCCCGACGGCGGGCGCCCTCGACCAGCGTCGGTCGCCGGGCATGCCAGCGTCCCTCCAGAGTCCCCTGGCGTACGTCCTCGAGGACCGGGCTCGGGTCCAGCCCGAGCTCCTCGGCGAGGACGGAACGGACCGTGTCGTAGGCCGCGAGCGCCTCGGCCTGCCGCCCGGCCGCCGCCAGCACCTTCACGTACGCCGCCCACAACGGCTCGTCCAGCGGCCGCAACCGGGCGAGCTCGCCCACGACCGGGAGCGCCTCGATGGCCCGGCCCTCGGCAACGGCCAGGCTCGCCCATCTGAGCAAGACCGCGACGTACTCGTCCTCGATCGTGCTCGAGAGCCACGGCGCCTGGTCGAACCCGTCGGGGCGCCCGCGCCACAGGCCGACCGCATCGGTCAGCGGGGCCATCTCGTCGGTCGTGATCAGCTCGCGGAAGGCGACCAGGTCGAGCTCGTCGGCCGAGGCGTCGAGACGGAGGGCGCTGCCGTCCTGGACGACCGCGATCGGCGCGACGAGGGCACGCAGGCGCCGGAGCAGCTGGGCCAGCCGCCGGCTCGACGCCGCGGAGGTGAGCTCGGGCCACAGCAGGTCGAGCAGCTCGTCACGCCCGACCTTCTCCCCCGGCTGCAGGGCCAGCCGCCGCAGCAGCAGCCCGACCTGGTCGGGCACGTCGACCGGCACCCCGTCGCGTACCACGACGGTCGGGCCGAGGACGGCGAGGCTCACCAAGCCGCCGTCGACCTCGCGGGCGGGTGCGAATGCCTCGGTGAACCGGGCCGTCTCCTCCGCGCTCAGGTCCAGGGCGTCGGCGAGCGCGCGCAGCGAAGCGGCCCTGGGACGCCTGGTCCTGCCCTGCTCGAGGTCGCGGATCGACGCGACGCTGAGTCCCGAGGCCCGCGCCAGCGCGCCCTGGGTCAGCGAACGCGACTCACGCAGCTGGCGGAGCCTGGGGCCGAACGTACGCTCAGGACGCACCTCGGCCTCTCCGTCAAGACCCCGAGCCTGGCGAATCACCACGAAATCCTATCGGGTCCGGCGCCGTCCGGCCCGCAGGATCGTCGGACCTGCGAAGATGTCGCACCGAGGTGATGAGATGTCGATGATCGACTATGCCGCTCCCGCGGGTCCGACGCGTGGCTACCTCTCGGTTCCCGAGGGTGCCGGGCCCTGGCCCGGCGTGGTGGTCGTGCAGGACATCCTCGGCATGACCGCGGACATCAAGCGGATCGGTGACCGGTTCGCAGCCAACGGCTACCTGACGCTGACCCCGGCGCTCTACGAGCGGGGCCCGAAGGTCGGGTGTGTCGTCAGCACGATGAGGTCGCTGATGACCGGCAAGGGCACCGCGGTCGACGACCTGATCGCCGCTCGTGACCACCTCGCCGAAGATCCGCGCTGCACCGGAAAGGTCGGCGTCGTCGGCTTCTGCATGGGCGGCGGCTTCACCCTCCTGCTGGCCCCGCGCGGCATCTTCGACGCTGCCGCACCCAACTACGGGGTGCTTCCCGGAAGTCTGTCCGCGCTGAGCTCCTCGTGCCCGATGGTCGCTAGCTACGGCGCCAAGGACGTTCTCCTGCGCGGCGCAGCGGCGAAGGTCGAGGCGGCGCTGACCGAGGGCGACGTGCCCCATGACGTCAAGGAGTACCCGGGCGTCGGCCACAGCTTCATGAACGACTGGGGCTTCCCCACTCCGGCCCCCGTCCTGGAGCGCGTGGTCGGCTTCAACTACTCCGAGCCCGAGGCGGAGGACGCCTGGCGGCGCATCCTCGCCTTCTTCGGCGAGCATCTCGACCCGAAATAGCGCGGAAACCTCGGCGTCCTACTGTGGTGGCGCCCGAGTTCAACGGAAAGCAAGGCCTCCTGGCCGGGAAAGCGGACACCTCCGGGCACGACCATCCGTCTGCTCCGAGCAAGGAGAGCACCGTGACCACTTTTCACGTCCCCGCCGTCGACATCGCTGCGTACGTCCAGGGCGGAACGCCCCAGGAGAAGGCCGCCGTCGCGGCCGCCATCGACACCGCCTGCCGTGAGGTCGGTTTCATCCAGATCCTCGGCCACGGCGTCGCGCCGTCCCTCGCCGAGGGTCTGGCTGCGGCCATGGACGACTTCTTCGCCCAGTCCCTGGAGGAGAAGAGCCGGTGGCGCCGCCCGGCCGCCGAGAACCGTGGCTACACCCCGCCCAAGTCCGAGACGCTCGCGCTCAGCGCCGGCGTGCAGTCCGAGACGCGGATGAAGGACTTCTTCGAGGCCTTCAACGTCGGCTCGTCGGTCTCCGACCACCCCGACGCCGACCTCGTCACGGCGCACTACGCGGAGAACACCTGGCCCACGGTGCCGGGCTTCCAGGCGCGCATCGACGCCTGGCGCGCCGAGGCCGCCCGGGTCGCGCGCACCATGGTCACGATCTTCGAGGACGCGCTCGACCTGGAGCGCGGCGCGATCGCGAGCCTCGCGGCCCACCCGATCGAGGTCCTGCGGATGAACAACTACGCGCTGCCGGAAGGCACCCGGGTCGAGGTCGACGAGGACATGATCGGCATGGGCGAGCACACCGACTTCGGCATCGTCACGATCCTGTGGGCCGACCGGGTCAAGGGACTCCAGGTCCTGCACGGCGGCAATTGGCACGACGTCAGCCCGGCCGTGGGAGCGCTCCTGATCAACCTCGGCGACCTCACCACCCGGCTGACCAACGAGCAGTGGCTCTCGACCCTGCACCGGGTCAAGCCCCCGATCGTCGACGGCACCATCCAGCGGCGCCGGTCGGCGGCGTACTTCTTCGACGGCGACGCCGAGGCGATGGTCGGGCCGCTGCCGCGGTTCGTCGACGACGAGCATCCCCGCCTCTACCGCGACGTCACCGTCGACGAGCACATCGCCGCCAAGCTCGCGGGCTCCCGAGCCGGGGTGCTCAACGCCACCGCCGGCCGGGAGGCAGCCCGCGTGCTCACCGCGGGTCGCTGACCAGCGGCTCGGATTCCTCGGTGCGCCGGCGGGAGATCGCCGCCGGCCACCAGATCCTGTCGCCGACCAGCGCGAAGACCGCCGGCACGACCACCGTGCGGACGAGGAACGTGTCCAGCAGGATGCCCAGGCCCACGATCAGGCCCACCTGGGTCAGCGTGATCAGGGGCAGCACACCCAGCACCGCGAACACCGAGGCCAGCACGATGCCGGCGCTGGTGATGACGCCACCGGTCAGCCCGACCGCCATGACCACCGCATCGACGGTGTCGTGCTCGGCGGCCTCCTCCCTCGCCCGCAGGACGAGGAACACCGTGTAGTCGACGCCGAGCGCAACCAGGAACAGGAAGGCGTAGATCGGTGTGCTGACGTCGAGTGCGGGAAACCCGAAGACGTGCGTGCTCATCCAGGCCCCCAGGCCGAGGGCGGAGAAGGTGGCGATCACACTGATCGTGACGAGCACCAGCGGCGTCACGATCGACCGCAGCACCGCGAAGAGCACCAGCAGCACCACCAGCAGGATCATCGGCACCACGACCTTGAGATCACGCTCGGCGCCGTTGCGGCTGTCCAGGTCCTTGGCCACGCTGCCGCCGACCAGGGCGCCGGTCCCGGCCAGATCGCTGCGCATCGTCTCGATCGTCTCGATGCTCTCCGGGGTCGCCGGCGCGTCGTCCAGCGTCGCGGTGATCTTCACCAGGTCGCCGCTCTCGCCCGAGGGGCGCGCGCTGTCGACGCCGTCCAGCTGGTTGACCTGCGCGAGCACCGCGTCGGCCTCGTCGGCTCCGACCACGATCGTCACCGGGTCGGAGGCGCCTGGCGGGAAGTGCTTCGAGAGCGTGTCCAGGCCGTCGACGGACTCGGCGTCGACACGGAACTGGTCGGTCTGCGAGAGCCCGACCTTGACGCCCAGGAGCCCGGAGGCGAGTACGCCGAGGATCACCGCGGCCACGGCCAGCACCGCGGCCGGCCGGGCCACCACGGTGCGGGCGATCCGGAACCAGACCCCGTCGCGGGACTTCTTGTCGTCGCCGTTCCGAGGAACGAACGGCCAGAACAGGCCGCGACCGAACAACGACAGCGCGGCGGGCAGAGCGAAGAGCGCGAACAGCAGCGCCACCAGCAGGCCGATCGCAGCCGAGACCCCCAGGGACCGGCTGTTGGGAGCGACGCTGAACACGAGCACCAGCAGCGCCAGCACGACCGTGAGGTTGCTGGCCACGATCGCCTCGGCCGAACCGCGCACCGCGGCGGCGAGGGCATCGCGGTGGTGGGCGTGCCGCCGGAGCTCCTCGCGGTAGCGCGAGACCAGCAGGAGCGCATAGTTCGTGCCGGCACCGAAGACGAGCACGCTGGTGATCCCCGACGTCGAGCCGTCGAGCCCGCTGCCCGTCCAGTCCGCGACGATCTGAGTCACCACCGAGGCGGTGCGGTCGGCCACCGCGATCACGATCAGGGGCACGAGCCACAGCACCGGCGAGCGGTAGGTCAGGATCAGCAGGATGGCGACGACCGCGGCGGTCACGAGGAGCAGCCGCACGTCGGCACCTTCGAACGCCGAGGAGATGTCGGCGGCGAAGGCGGCACCACCGGTGAGCTCGACGGTGAGGCCGTCGGGCCGGTCCTCGTCGACCGTGTCCCGCAGGTCGCCGACGAGCTCGGTGAGATCGAGCCCGGTCACATCGGCATCGACGTCGATGGCGACGATCAGGGCGTCGCCGTCGGTCGCCGGGATCGACGGCGAGACCTCGTTCCCGCTGATCTCGGCCCAGCGCTGCGACACCTCGGCGACCCAAGCCCGGTCATCCGCGGTCAACCCACCCGCACGCTCGACCACCGCGACCGCGGGCAGCACGTCCCCGCCCGGGAAGCTCTGCTGGAGCTCGGCGACCCGGGCCGACTCGGCGTCCTCCGGCAGCGGATCGGGCGCCGCGCTGGTGGAGCTCAGTGACGATCCGACCGCCATCACCGCACCGGCCAGGAGGACTGTGATCACCAGGACCAGCCATGCCGTGGCCTTTCTCGTGGTGACTTGTGCGAGGACTGCTAGCGCGGACCGCATGGTCAGGCCTTTCCAAGAGGGGGTTGGTGACGCATCGGGTGACATCGGAGCTAGAGCCCGTCCAGGCCGGCGGCGGCCGCCGCCCAGCTCCACAGCGCCTCGGCCTCTCCGCGACCGGGGCGGGTCGCTGACCGATAGCTCGTGGGACGCTGCCGCCGGTCGTGCCAGAAGGTGCCGGACGGCGGGACGGGCTCGGTGGCGGCGAGCCAGACGGCCGTGTCCGCGCCGGCCTCGGCCGGTCGCAGCAACGGTCGGCTCAACGTACGGAAGGCGGGGAGCGATCGGGCGAGGCCGGGTGTGTCCGCCCAGCCGGGGTGCATGACGAAGGTGGAGATCCGGTCCGGCGACCACCGCCGGTCCAGGATCGGGGCCAGCTCCACCTGCATGCGCTTGGACCTCGCGTACGCCACGGCGCCCTGGTAGGTGCCGTGCTCGAACTCGGGGTCGTCCACGGGAAGGGGCTGGGTGTACATCCCGCCCGAGGCGACGAAGACCTGCCTGGCGCCGCGCTCCGAGCGGCGCAGGGCCGGCAGCAGCCGCTCGGTCAGCCGGATCGGCCCGAGCACATGGGTGGCGACGGACAGCTCGTGGCCCTCGACCGACTCGGCCCGCTCGGGCGGCATGACCCCCGCGTTGTGCACGAGCACGTCGACAGCGGTGCGCCCGCCGTCGCGCGCGCAGAAGTCTTCGGCGAACGCGTCGATCATGGCCGGATCGGAGACGTCGCAGCGCTCGGTCCGAAGGTCGGCGACCCGGCCCTCGACGCGAAGCAGCCGCTCGATCCGCGCCACCGCGGGTGCGGCGCGTTCGGGCGAGCGTACGAGGACATGGACGCGCGCGCCGAGCCGGGCCAGGCCCAGCACGGTGGCCTCCCCGAGACCGCTCCCGCCGCCGGTGACCACGGCGGTGCTACCTGCCAGCGCCTCCGGGCGTGGGTCACCCTCGGCCCAGCGACGGCGACGGATCGCGTAGCCGATGCGGGTGTAGCCCAGCACGACCGTGCGGTCGAGCACCCGGTCGAGCCCCTGGTCAGGTGCTGTGGTCCGGCTCATGTGCGCACGCTCCCGAGGACATGTCGCAAGGCCTGCTCGGCCTCGATGAACCGGAAGCGGTGGTCGAGCCCGAGGAGTCGTTGCGGGACCACCCGCTGGTTGGCGAAGGCCACCTCCTGCGCCCCCTCCCTGCCCAGGAGCAGACGGGGACCGAACGACGGTGTCGGCAGGATCGCCGGACGGTGCAGCGCTCGCCCCAAGGCAGCGGCATAGGCACGCTGCCGCACCGGGGCGGGCGCGACGGCGTTCACCGGACCATGGAGCCCGGGATCCACCAGAGCCCGGTGGTAGATGTCGACGAGATCGTCGATCCCGATCCACGACTGCCACTGCTCCCCTGACCCCATCGGTCCGCCGAGGCCGGTGGCGAACAGCGGTCGCTGCACGCGCAGAGCTCCCCCTCGCGGGCTCTGCACGATCCCGGTGCGCACCAGAACGACCCGCGTCTCGGCATCGACCGAGGCCAGCGCCGCCTCCTCCCAGTCGCGGACGACGTGGGCGAGGAAGTCGTCCCCGGTCGTGGAGTCCTCGGTGAGGATCTCCTCGCCGCGGTCGGCCCCATAGATCCCGATCGCCGACGCGCAGACGAAGGCACCCACTCCTGCCGACGCACTGGCCCGGGCGAGCAGACGGGTGGGCCCGATGCGGGAGTCGCGGATCAGCTCCTTGTGTCTGTCCGTGAACCGGCCGGCGATGCTGTGCCCGGCCAGGTGGATGACGGCGTCCACTCCCGCCAGCGAGGCCGGGTCGGGGTCCGCCGGGTCCCAGGAACGCTCGTCGGGGGCGGTCGGCCGGTGGCGCACCAGGCGGACCACGGTGTGGCCGCCGGTGGTGAGGAAGGCCGCGACCGCGCTCCCCACCAGGCCGGAGGCGCCGGTGACCGCCACGGTGAGCCGGGGTGTGTCGGCCGCCGAGCGGTGAACCGCCAGGTCGTCGGCGAGCTGACGCTGCCGGTAGGCGAACATCGGCTCGAGCAGCCGCCTCGGCAGTGTCGTGGTGACCCTGTCGACCACGGTGGTGCCGTCGCCGACGCTCTCGAAGTCGTGGCGATGGTGCCAGGACACCGGCACCAGGAACGGACGCGAGACCAGGCGGTCGGCGAAGCTGTGCCCGGCGACGTACTCCTCGGGCAGGTGCTGCGCCACCCAGTGCCGGCCGGCGGGGAAGTCGAGCACCGCCGTGCCTCCGGCGAGGTCCTGGGCCTCCTCGGCGATCCGGACAGGCTGCCACGGTGGCACCAGCCGTTGGAACGCGCCGGGCCGGCCGTGCCAGCCGAAGACGACGTCGGCCGCGTCCGGCACCGTGTGCCGGAACTCATGGGTCGCCGTACGCGACGGAATCATGGGGTCGAGTCCTTCAGCTCTGCCAGTCGGGCCAACGCCTCGCGACGCTCCTCGGCATGGTCGACGACGCGTTCAGGGTAGCCGTCGGCCAAGCCGTCGGAGTGGCGCCACGGCTCGTGGGCGGCCGCGCCCTGGAGATGACGGAGCTCAGGTACCCAGCGCCGGACGTACTCACCCTGCGGGTCGAACCGAAGCCCCTGGGTGATCGGGTTGAAGACCCGGAAGTACGGCGCGGCGTCGGTTCCGGTCCCGGCGACCCACTGCCAGCCATGGCTGTTGGAGGCCAGGTCACCGTCGAGGAGATGGTCGAGGAAGTGCCGGGCGCCGACCGGCCACCAGATGTGCAGATCCTTGACCAGGAAGCTCGCCACCACCATCCGTACGCGGTTGTGCATCCAGCCCTCCGCGAGCAGCTGGCGCATGCCGGCATCGACGAACGGGAAGCCGGTCCTACCCGACTTCCACGCCTCCACCAGCTCGGGGTCCTCGTCGTACTGCATGCCGTGCAGTGCTCCCCGCAGGTCACGCCAGGCCGACCGGGGTTCGTGCCAGAGCACGTCCGCGTAGAACTCACGCCAGGCCAGCTCCGCGACGAAACGCTCGACGTCCTCTCCGGAGGCGCCGGTGTCGTGCGCGCCCAGATCGGCGAGGAGCGTACGCGGGTGGATCTCGCCGTACTTCAGAGCCGTCGAGATCCGGCTGGTCCGGTCGAGGTCGGGCCGGTCCCGGGCCGAGGCGTAACCGGCCAGGTCGTCGGCGCAGAAGTCCTCCCAGCGGTCGAGCGCCGCACGCTCACCGGCCTCCTGCTCGAGTTGGTCGAGCTGGTCGGGGGGATCGGGCAGCGGCTCCGACTCGAGCTTCGTCATCCACTCGACCTGAGGGTCACCCGCGGGCGCCCGCCAGCCGTGCTCGCGCCACGCCCGCAGGAAGGGTGTGAAGACGCGGTACGGCGCCCCGGTCCCGTTCCGGACCCTGCCCGGGGTCACGGCGTACGAGCTGCCGGTGCCGACCAGCCCGATACCGGCGTCCGCCAGGTGCCGCTCCACCTCTGCGTCGCGTCGGCGGCCGTAGGGGGTCGTCTCCGTCGAGACGTGCACCTGGCTCGCCCCCGCCTCGGCGGCGACCTGGGCCACCACCTCGGCCGGGTCGCCCTGGCGGATCACCAGAGCCCCGCCCATCTCCTCGCGCAGCGCGGCGAGCGAGGCCAGCAGCCGTCCCCACCTCCGCCCGGAGCCGGCCAGGCGCGGGTCGAGCACGAACAGCGGCACCACCGGCCCGTCGGCGGCCGCGGCCTGCAGGGCGGGATGGTCCCCCAGACGCAGGTCCCGCCGGAACCACATCAACGACGTCGTCACGAGTCCTCCCGTCCGTCGGCCTCCAGGCGGATCTGGGCGACGTCGATGGCTCCCGCCCGGAAGCCCGCCTCGCAATAGGCCAGGTAGAACTCCCAGGTTCGACGGAACTCCTCGCCGAAGGTGTCCGACTCGATCGTCGGCCACGCGGCCAGGAAGGCGGAGCGCCAGCGGCGCAGGGTCTCGGCGTAGTCGGCTCCGAACCGGTCGGTGCGGGTCACGCTCAGTCCGACGTGGGCGGCCTGCTCGGCGATGGCGGTGGCGGACGGGATCAGCCCGCCCGGAAAGATGTGCTTCTGGATCCAGCCGTAGGAGTGGCGGGTCGCCAGGTAGCGCTGGTGCGGCATCAGGATCGACTGCAGGGCGATGGCCCCGCCCGGACGCACCAGACGTGACAAGGCGGCGAAGTAGTCCGGCCAGTAGCGCTCGCCGACCGCCTCGATCATCTCCACGCTGACCACGGCGTCGAAGGTGCCGACGACGTGGCGGTAGTCCTGCACGAGCACCTCGACCCGGTCACTGCAGCCGACGGCCTCGATCCGTTCCCTGGCCAGGGCGGCCTGCTCGACCGAGAGCGTGACGGTCGTGACCCGGGCACCGCGCCGAGCCGCCTCGATCGCGAGGGTCCCCCACCCCGTACCGATCTCCAGCACCTCGTCGCCGGCACCGACGCCGGCCAGGTCGAGGGCCGCGTCGACCTTGCGCAGCTGGGCCTCGTGCAGGCTCTGCTCGGCGACCGGTCGGGTGTGGTCGAAGAGAGCCGAGCTGTAGCTGAGGCTGGGGTCGAGGAACGCGGCGAACATGTCGTTCCCGAGGTCGTAGTGAGCCGCGATGTTCTCCTGGGAGTGCTCCACGGCGCCGCGCTGGTCGGCGGGGATGGGCTGGTCGACCAGGCGGCCCAGCCGCAGCATCCAGCCCGGCAGCAGCCCGCCGAGGCGCTCGGCGTACGGCGTCAGCGCGTCCGCGAGATCGGTGCCGTCCGCGGTGTCCCAGTCACCGGCCGTGTAGCCCTCGCCGAGACCGATCTTCGGGTTCGCCGCGATCCGGCCGTAGAACGACTCCGGGCGTCGCAGCACGATGCCCGGCCTTCCATCGGCGGAGGATCCGCGGCGGCGGTTGAGCAGCGTGCCGTCGGGGAGCGCGACGTCGACCGAGACCTGCCGGGTGGCCAGGCGCAGGATCTGCTTGGCGATGCCTGCTCGCAGGCCGCCCGTGGGAGCCTGCGATCCATTCGCCGACAGCTCGAGCAGCACGGGTTCCGCGCTCTCGAGCGTCACCGGCTTCACACTCATGATGTGGCCTCCTTCTGGGGGACGGGACGTGGGATGACGGGCAACCTGCGCAGCCACAGCCGGATCCCGTGGAACCGGATGAGCGCACTGACCCGATGGGGCATCAGCAGATGGGTGAGGCTGACCCGCAGCAGCGCACGACGCGTCGCGGGCTCCGGGGTCCCGCGGGTGTTCGCCGTCAGCACGCGGGCGCCGTCGCGGTCGAGACCGACGGTGACCGAGACGTGTTCCGGGTCGACCCGCAGCCCGATCTCGTAGGTCCCGGCCATGTCGTTGAACGGCGACACGTAGAAGGCCTTGCCCGTGCGGGCGTGCCCGTGTCGATCGATGTCGAGCAGGTAGGCGTGGCGGCCGCCGTAGGTGTTGTGCACCTCGAAGACGACGGCGCGCAAAGCACCGTCGTCCGCCTGCACCCAGAAGACCGTGAGGGGATCGAAGACATGGCCCAGGACACGGGCGTTCGCCAGCATCAGCACCCGATCGGCCGGCGTGAGGTCGATGCCGTGGCCGGCGAGGAACGCGCCGAGGTCGCCCCGGATGCCGCGCCCCGAGGAGCCTGCCTCGAGATGGTCGGCAGCCCGGAACCCGGCCAGGGGACGCAGCCAGAGCGGGAGGCGAGGCAGCTCGTCGACGTCGACGAGCCACTGGTAGCTGCGGTGACGGAACGAGTGCCGCAACGGCCTCTCGCGGGTGTGGCTGACATGACCCACGACCAGCGCCGGGACCTCGGGAAAGACCGGTGAAGTGCTCACCAGGTCACCCCGAACGATTCGGCCGCCCCCACGCCGGAGCGACAGCCGTCCTCGTGGAAGCCCCAGCCGAGATGGGCACCGGCGAAGGCCAGGCGAGGCCCCCCGGACGTACGCAGCCGGGCCGCTGCCGCGACCGCCTCGGTGGTGAACACCGGGTGCTCGTAGCTCATCCGTGCGGTGACCTTGGCCGGATCGACATGCTCGGTGGCGTTGAGCGTCACCACATGCTCGTCGTGGTCGTCGAGACCCTGGAGCCGGTTCATCCAGTAGCTGACGACCACCTTGTCGGCGCCACCCCCGCACGAGGCGAGGCGATAGTTCCACGACGCCCGGGCACGGGGCGAGGCCGGCAGCAGGGCGTCGTCACGGTGCAGCCAAGTCTCGTTCCGCGAATACCCGATCGCCATCAGGTCCGCCTTCTCCTCCGGGGACGCGTCAGCCAGGAGCCTCAGCGCCTGGTCGGCGTGGGTCGCCACCACCACGCGGTCGAAGCGCCTGGACCCGGTCCCGGTGCGCACCTCGACCCCATCGGCGTACCGCTCCACGGCGGTCACCGGTTCACCGACACGGAGGTCGCCCACGTGCTCGGCGATCTTGTCGACATAGGCGCGGGACCCGCCCACGACCGTGCGCCACGTGGGCGACCCGGTCACCTGGAGCATCCCGTGGTGGTCGAGGAAGGCGAACAGGTGCCGCGCCGGGTAGGCCGCGGCGTCCTCGTCACCGCACGACCAGACGCAGGAGACCAGCGGCACGGCGAAGTGCTGGACGAAGTAGTCGCTGAAGCCGCCCTCCTTCAGGAACTCGCCCCATGTCAGATCACTGTCGGTCTCGAGCAGCCGACGGGCGCGACGGTGGAACCGCGGCACCTGCGCCAGCATGCGCAGGAAGCGCGGGTCACCGAGACGAGCCGGGTCGGCCAGGATGCCGACCAGCCCCTTGCCACCGGCGTAGGAGAGGCCGCAGTCGTCGCAGACGATGCTCATGCTCATCTCGGTCGGCCGGGTCTCGACGCCGAGCTCCGCGAAGAGCCGGAGCAGGTTCGGATAGGTGCGCTCGTTCATCACGATGAAGCCGCTGTCCACCCGGAGGACGGCTCCCGCCGCACTCGAGACCTCGTGGGTGTGCGCATGGCCACCGAGCCTCCGCTCGGCCTCGAAGAGCGTGACGTCGTGGCTACGTGCCAAGAGGTACGCAGCGGTCAGCCCCGAGACTCCGCCGCCGATCACGGCGACGGTCGGCCGCGGGGTGTTGGCCGCTCGGCTCATGGGAACTCCCTCTTCCGGCAACGGCATCGCCGCTGGCTAGTTTCTGAAATCGAACGTACAATGTTTGTACAAGGTATGTCAAAGGTTTGAAAGGGCCCGATGATGAAGATCGATCGAACCGTGGAGACCTCCGCACCGACCTCCGAGGTGTTCGACTTCCTGTCCGACTTCACGACCACCGAGGAGTGGGATCCGGGCACGGTGCGCACCGACCGCATCTCCGGCGACGGCGGGGTGGGAACGGCGTACGCGAACACCTCTCGCTTCCTCGGGCGCAACACCGATCTCACCTACGTGGTGGAGGTCTACGAGCCCGGCGAGCGCGTCGTCCTACGAGGCGAGAACAAGACGGTCGTGGCCCATGACACGATGACCTTCGTACCGACAGCCACGGGCGGAACATCCGTGCGTTACGTGGCCGAGTTCGAGCTGAAAGGCATGGCCAGGATGGTGGCCCCACTGCTGACCCCCGCGTTCACCCGCCTGGGCGACTCTGCCTCCGAGCAGATGCGCGCGACCCTGGACCGACTGGGCCGGTAGCCGCGCAGATGTACACCATCAAGCACGCGGCACAGCGGGTCGGCATCACCACCGCGACGCTTCGTGCCTGGGAACGCCGATACGGCGTCATCGCTCCCCACCGGTCCGAGAGCGGCTACCGCCTGTACGGCGACCACGACGTCGCCGTCCTGCGTTCGATGAAGCAGCTCGTGGACGAGGGATGGTCGGCCGGCCTGGCCGCGGCCGAGGCGATCCGGCTCGCTCGCACTCAGCCGTCCCCCGAGATCGCCGCCGAGGCACGGGGCGACGGAGCCGGCCCCTCCCCCGGGTTCGCAGAGCGACTGACGACCGCCGCTGCGGCACTCGACACCACCGGCCTGGCGGCGAACCTGGACCAGGTGTTCGCCCTCGGCGGCTTCGAGACGGTGATGACCGACCACGTCTTCCCCGCGCTGGAGAAGCTCGGCGACGCATGGGCCGACGGCCGGGTCAGCGTCGCCGGCGAGCATCTGGCCTCGAACGCGGTGATGCGCCGCCTCGCCCTGGCCTACGAGGCGGCGGCCGCCCACGGCCACGGGCCGCGCATCGCCCTCGGGACCGCACCCGACACCCGGCACGAGATCGGCCTCCTCGCCTTCGCCGTCGCCGCCCGACGACACGGCATGGACACCGACTACCTCGGTGCCGACCTGCCGATCGACGACTGGCTCGGTGTCATCGACGATCCAGGACTCGCCGCCGCCGTGCTCGCGATCCCCACCACCGCCGACATCGCCGCCTCCGCCGCGGTGATCACCGCGCTGCACGACCACCGCCCCGATCTCGTCGTGGCCGTCGGCGGAGCCCAGCAGAGCCACGCTCCCGAACCCGCCGTACGCCTGGGCGACGACATCGCTGCCGGCGCGAGGACGCTGGCGGACGCCATCTCGCAGAAGCAGCGCTGACCCCCTACTCGGGCAGGGTGGCGCGGAGCACGCGCAGCGTGTTGCCGCCCATGATCGCCGCCACCTCGGTCTCGTCATAGCCCCGATCGACGAGCTCCTGGGTGATCGCGGCGAGGTCGCCGGCGTCCCAGCCGACGGTGGTCGAGCCGTCGTAGTCGCTGCCGAGGGCCGCGGAATCGATGCCGCCGACCTCGACGACATGGTCGATGGCGTCGGCGACGGCCTTGACGGTCAGGTCGCACACCGCGGCGTCCCAGTAACCGACCCCGACCACGCCACCGGTCGCGGCGACCCCGCGTACCTCCTCGTCGGTCAGGTTGCGGTTGACGTCGCAGGTCGCCTGTACGCCGCCGTGGCTGAGCACCACCGGCTTGGTGGCCATCGCGAGCATCTCGGCGACCGCGGTGTGGCTGGCGTGCGCGATGTCGACGATGATGCCGCGACGCTCCATCTCGGCGAACACTCGGCGTCCCAGGTCGGTGAGACCACCCTTCTCGACACCGTGCATGGAGCCAGCCACCTCGTTGTCGAAGAAGTGGGTGAATCCCGCCATCCGCATGCCGGCGTCGTAGAGCGTGTCCAGGTTGTCGAAGTCGCCCTCGAGGTTCTGCAGGCCCTCGACCGAGAACAGCGCACCCGTGACCTCCTTCCCGGACTCGCGGTCGGCGATCAGGGCGTCGAGGTCCGCGCGGGTGCGGATCAGTCGCAGCCTGCCGTCGGAGTCAGCGGCCGCCCGGTCGAGCTTCTCGGCGTGGTAGAGCGAGCGGTCGAGGAGCGACGTCCAGGTGCGGGGCGGCTGGAGCTGGGCGAAGGTCAGCAGGGTGATGTTGTCGCTGTCCCCCGTGTTGCTGTCGTAGTTCTGCCCCTTGGGCGACTTCGACACCGACGAGAAGACCTGCAGCGCGACATTGCCGTCCTCCATCCGCTGCAGGTCGAGGTGACCGCGGTCCGAGTGCTCCAGGACGTCGCGGTCCCACATCAGGGTGTCGCTGTGCATGTCGATGACCCGCAGGGAGTCGTGCAGCCGTCGCGTCTCGGGCGTCACCTCCGGCAGGCTGGCCGGACGGAGCTTGTTCTGGGCGTTCTCCACGATCCCGGGCGCCAGCGCGAAGAAGCCGGCGCCACCGATGAGGAGAATGGTGAGTACGGCCAGGAGCAGTCGCTTCGTCCAGCGTCGGGTCATGTTTCGGGGTCCTCTCGGGTGCAGGCTCGAGTGAGCGGGACGAGTATGGCGAGGCGTACTCCGGCGGCCGCCGAATTGGACCGAATCGCCCGTCCGAAAGGGCGATCGGACAGGATGTGACCATGGCGACACTGGATGAGGACGACTTTTCGCTCATCCACGCACTGCAGATCAGGCCGCGCGCCTCCTGGACGGACCTCGCCGCCGCCCTCGGCACCTCGCCGGCGACGCTGAGCCGTCGCTGGGAGCGGTTGCGCGCCGACGGCAGCGCCTGGGTCATGGGCCATCCGCGTGTCCGCGGCGAGTACGGGACCAGCCTCGCCGTCGCGGAGATCTCCTGCGTCAGCGGACGCGCCGGCACCCTCGCCCAGGAGCTGGCCGCATGGCCCATGATCATCACCATCGAGGAGGCGGCCCGCGACTACGGGCTGATCGTGACGGCTGTCGGCCTCGGCCCCGGTGACATGCCCAAGCTGCTTCTCGACGACCTGTCCGCCCTGCCGGGCGTCCTCGGCGTACGCGCCCACCATGTCGCCCGGCTCCACCTCGACGCGAGCAGCTGGCGGGTCGGCGGGCTCGACCCGGAGCGCGCCCGGGCGGTCGCCCGGATCCCGGACCACAGCAGCGCCGGCGACGCCAGGTCCGCCCCGGTCAACCCCTGGGCCGAGCCGTACGCCGCTCTCACCCAGGCGCTGATCCGGAACGGCCGCAGCAGCGCGGCCGACATCGCGCGCCGGACCGGCCGGCCGTTGTCGACGACCCGCCGCCAGCTCGGCCAGCTGCTCGCCTCCGACGCCGTCACCTTCCGCTGCGAGGTCGCCCAGGGCCTGACGCTGCTGCCGATCGTGGTGCAGACCTGGTGCCAGGCGCCGGTCGACGACGTCACCGCGTGCGCGAACCGTCTCCGGGCCACTCCAGGCGTACGTCAGGTCGTGGGTCTGCCGGGGCCGACCAACCTGCTGATCAGCACCTGGACCCGCTCGCCCGAGAGCGCCATGCTCCTCCACGAGCATCTCCAGCGCGACCTCGCGCCGCTCAAGGTGGCCGAGTCCGCGATCGTCCTGCGGCAGATCAAGCGCCTCGGCTGGAAGCTCGACGAGCTCGGCCGCTCCACCGGGATGCTCGTCCCCTACCCGCCCAGCACCGACGGCACCCACACTCCCAAAGCTGGTTGACGCCGATCGGGTCATGTCACAGAGCATCGTGCCGTCTCGTCTCCAGGTGTGACCCCACAGAACAGGAGAGAACGATGGACGTCGCCCTTTGGATCATCGCCGGACTGCTGGCCCTCGTCGCCCTGGCAGGAGGCCTCACCAAGACCTTCATGCCGCTGGACAAGCTGGCCCAGCACGACGGCGCCGCATGGACCCGCGGCGCCAGCCCGACCTTCGTCAGGGCTCTCGGGATCCTCGAGATCCTGGCCGCGATCGGCCTCACCCTTCCCGCTGTGTTCGACGTCGCGCCTGTCCTGGTGCCCGTCACCGCCGCCTGCTGGATCGCCCTGATGATCGGCACGATGATCACCCACGGCCGCCTAGGCCAGGCGAAGCTCGCCCTGGTCAACGTCGTCTACCTCGCCCTGGCCACCTTCGTCGTCGTGGGACGCTTCGGCACCACACCCTTCACCGCCTGACCAGCTCGTCGAGTCGGCGCATCTGTCCCGTTGACGAGTGCCGACTCCCTCGCTGGTCGAGCCGGCACATCCATCCCGCTGACGAGTCCTCGCTCGCTGGTCGAGCCGCGAGCGCCAGCGAGCGTGTCGAGACCAACACAGTCGCTTCCGCGACTGGTCCGGTCGAGCGTGGTGACCTTTCTGTCGTAGACAGTGGTTAGGGACTGGTTCTTGGCGGACCGTGGGCCGCCGACCCGTTCTGGAGGGTCTTCTCGATCTGGTCCGGCGTCAAGGACGCCCTACGGGCGCCGGCTTCGCCGGCCGCCTGCGGCGGTCCTGGACACCGGACCAGATCGAGAAAAGATTTGGCTGGTTATCGGGGCGGCGGCCCGGGTGTGGCGCAGCGCATTCACTCCCCGGGACAGATGGTGTTGCTGGGGCGTGAGGGATGGCCCTTCGGGCCACTTACCATCCACAAGAACGACATCTTTCACTCATCCCAAAAGTAGGGTTTGACCTGGGAAAATAGATAGCCAGCAGGGCTGGTTTCAGCGTAGAATCAGACCCATCACAACACACCTCTAAGGAGAGGCATCCGATGAGCCTCGGCCGCAACATCGACCACTGGGGCACCAACCCCGGCGACGCGATCGACGCTGCCCTGCAGACCATCGAGACCGCCCTTCACGACCTCCTCGCCAGCGACCCCGCCTATTGGCGCACGAGCCAGAAGAAGGACCTGCTGGGTCGGTTGGAGAAGCTCCAGGCGCAGCAGGCCGCGTTGAAGCTGCGGGTGCTCGCATCTGCCGGTGACATCGCGGAGGAGACCGGCGCGAAGGACGCCTCGGCCTGGATGCGGGCCGAGTTGTTGGTCGACAAGGGTGTGGCGCGCTCGCAGATCAAACTGGCGACCAGGGTCGCCCGATACGACCTGGTCGCTGCCGGCCTGGTCGAAGGCGTGGTGTCGTTGGACAAGGCCCGGGTAGTCACCCAAGCACTCGACACGATCGAGACGGATCCGGTCGCTAGTGCCGAGGACCTGGCCCTGGCCGAGAAGCTGCTGGTCGACTACGCGCGCACGTTGACCGTGAACCAGCTGCGGATCGCGGGCAAACGGATCCTGGTCGAGATCCACCCCGCTCGGTTCGAGGACGCCGAAGCCAAAGCCCTCCTCGCTGAGGAGGAACGCGCCCAGCAGAAGACCGCGGTACGGGTGTGGGACAACCACGACGGCACCATCGGATTCGACGGGGTCCTCCCGGTCTCGATCGGGATGCGGTTCAAACGACTCGTCGAGGCCTACGCCCAACCCCGCAAACAACAGCTCGTCGCCAAGGGCAGCCCGCTGCTGCCGTGGGAGCGGCTGATGGGTCAGGGGTTCTCGCGTCTGCTGGAGACCATCGATCCCGCCAGCCTGCCGCGTCACGGTGGCGACGCCACCGTGGTCAACGTGGTCATCAGCCTCCAGGAGCTCCGCAAGGACCTCGGGGTCGCCACCCTGGGCTATGACGAGACCAACGGGGCCACCATCACCGCGGCCGAGGCCCGGCGGATGGCCTGCAACGCCACCATCATCCCCTGGGTCCTCGGTGGTGACGGTGAGGTCCTCGACGCCGGCCGCGGCAGCCGGTTCTTCCAACCCATCCAGCGCAAAGCACTCCGGCTGCAGCACAAGTGCTGCCAAGCCGAGGGCTGTGACATGCCACCGGAGTGGTGCGACGCTCACCACCTCGACCCCTGGGCCGCCGGCGGCAAAACCGACCTGAAAGACGGGGCCCTGCTGTGTCCCCATCATCACCGGCTGGCGCACAACCCGGCGTACGTTCATGAGCGCCTACCGGATGGCAGCATCCGGTTCACCCGCCGCACCTGATTCCGATCATGACCGCGGGCCACTTTCCGTCCACAACCTGGCCTCGATCCGAGTTATCCACAGCATCGAGGTCGCTCCTTGCCCGACACCTGACGCCCGGCGCAGCCGCTTCCGGCCGCGATGGGTTCGAGACTTCACCTGCGACCACGTTCTCAACGGGATGGTGATCGGTTCCCGACGGGACAACCGGGAGCTCTACTCGATCACGGCGCGCGACAACGACATCGAGGTCGAGCTGCTCTGGCCGGGAGTCAAGGACTGGAGCAGCTACCCACCGCTTGCCTACCAAGCCGAGATCGACCGTTTCCGCCAATGGGTGGTCGATCAGCCGTCGGTCGACACTCCAGCGGACTGGGCGCGATGGTCCTAGAACGCCTCCAGCAACGCAGCGTTTCGGGAGCCGCGCCGAAGCTGAGGCTGTGCTCGCCTCGGTGACCGCAGGCGACACCTATCGGGTCGACCTGACTCCCGCCAGCGCCATCGTCATCCCACCGACGGCAGCCCGGTCCTCGAGGCCGACTGACGTGCCTTCAGTCGCCGGACTCCAGTCGCTCGGTCTCGGCCCGCAGCGCCTCGATCACTCCCGTGACCCAACTCCCGATGGCAGCGAGCTCCTCCTGGTCGAACCCTCGGTTCATCTCCTCGATCCGCCGAGCGAGCCCGGCCGCCGTCGGGCGCGAGGTCTGCCGGAAGTGGGGTGTGGTGTGGATCCGGAAGGACCGGCGATCACGCGAGCTGCGCTCACGTCGTACGTAGTCGGCGGCGACCAGCTTGTCGACGATCTTGGTGACGGCGGCGTTGCTCAGGCCGGTGGCGGCCGAGAGCTCCCCGGGGGTGATGCCGTCGGGGTGACGGGCGACGAGGTCGAGCATCTTGTGCTCGCTGTTGCCGACGCCCAGGCGGCGGGCGATGGCCTCGTGGAACATCACCACATGGAGGCTCAGCTCGGAACCGAGCCGGTTGCCGTCCTCGGACACGTGGACTCCTAATTTGTTTCACCTTGGTGAAATAACAGGCTAGTCTCCGGCCATGAGGATCGAGCTCTCGCCACCCCGGTCGGCCGCTGGTTCCCTCACCTTCGCCGGTGCCCTGCTCCGGTGCTACCTCGCTGCCCTGCTCGTGGGCACTCCGCTCGCCGCACTGCTGCTGACCCCCGGCCTCATGCGGAGCCGGGTCGCCCTGGTGCCGGGGATCACCTCGTTCGGCATCACCGCGTTCCTGGTGCTCTCGTTCCTGCTGATCGCGGTGGCTCCGCGGCTCTCGGCCCGGGTCGCGCCCGGTGCCGGCTGGCGGCCGGGACTCGTCGGCAAGGTCGGGCCGGCGCTGCGTCGCGAGCTGCCTCGCCAGTGGTGGGGCCGCGCCGGGGAGGCCCTGTTGATCTTCGTCGCGTCCCAGCTGACCGGCGGCTTCATCGCCTGGATGATGCCCTACATCTGGGCCGACCCAGCCTCGCCCGACGACCACGTGATCTGGGTGCTCCACTACCCGAACTACGCGACCCAGGCGGTCTCGATGTACCTCGTCATCTGCCTCGCGGCCGCCTGGTTCGGCACCCGGCTGCGCCAGCTGGCCGTCGGGATCGATTTCGTCGACCAGGGCCAGCCGGTCTCCTAGGCTCGCCGACTCAGCGTCCGAGCACGGCGCGGAGGCGGCCCACCTGCGCGGTGCGCTCGGCGAGACGCTGCTCATCGAGGCTCCGCCCCGACGCCGCCGCCAGGAGCTCGTGCGTACGCCGCACCGCGGTCGCATCGTGGGCGACGAGCGAGGCGACCAGATCGGCGAGCGTGGAGTCCAGCTGGGCCCTGGGCACCACGCTCTGCGCGAGCCCGATCCGCCCGGCCTCCTCGGCACCCACCTTCCGCGCGGTGGCACAGATCTCGAGCGCTCGCGAATAGCCCACCGCCTCGACCAGCGGCTTGGTGCCGGCCAGGTCGGGCACCAGTCCCAGCGCAGGCTCCTTCATGCAGACCCAGGCGTCCTCGGCCATGATCCGCAGGTCGCACGCCAGCGCCAGCTGGAAACCGGCACCGATCGCGTACCCGTCGACGACGGCGATCGAGATGAACCTCGGGTCGGCCAGCGCCACGAACGGCCGCTGGTACTCCCCGATGAGGTCGACGACCTCCTGGTCGCTGCGCGCCAGCGTCGCAACCAGGCTGCCCTCCACCTCGGTCTGACCCGGGTCGACCAGCGACAGGTCCAGCCCCGCCGAGAACGTGCCCCCAGCACCGCGCACCACGACGACCCGCACCTCGTCCGGGAGCGACTCGAGGAACCCCGCGATCGCCGCCCACATCGCCGGATGCTGCGCATTGCGTACGTCAGGACGGTCCAGCAGCACGGTCGCCACCGCACCGTCGACGCTCAGACCGACACCCGGGTCGACGGCACTGTCCGGCTGGTTCGTGTTCATGGCTTCGCGGTTCCCTTCAAGCACGAGTACGTCAGGCGACGCGTCACACCGTAGAGGACTCCCACCCCGTGGCCCCTCAGGCGGCGGCGCGGATGGCGGCCACCACCGCATCCGGAGCGTCCAGTGCGAGCAGGGTCCTCGCCCTGTCGACCGGGACGAGGTCGGTCCCGATGGTGTCAGCCAGTCGCCGACCCAGGGACGGCCGGAACACCCGGTCCCCCGTCCCCCAGAGAACGGTGATCGGCACCGTGGCCCGCGCGAGCCGCGAGGTCACGCCCTGCAGCTCCGCCGGGCGGACGTTGCGGAGGAGCCTCGAGAGGTCGAAGCGGATCCGACGGTCACGCAGTGCCGGTTCGATCCAGGAGCGCGTGAGCTCTGCGGGCAGGCTTTTCGCGAGCAGACCGAATCCCAGCCAGGAATGACGCACCGGGCGCAGCCTCATCGGGAGCAACGCGATCCTGCCGGCGAGGACGCTGCGCAGAGGGCCGAGGATCAAGTTGACCAGGAACGGCGGGAACACGTCGAAGGCGTCGCAGTTCATCAGCACGACGCGCGAGACGCGCTCATCACCGGCGTCCACGACGTACTGCGCGATGGCGCCTCCGGTGTCGTTGCCGACCAGCGTGACGTCGCGCAGGTCGAGGGCGGCGAGGAAGTCGCTGACCATACCCGCCACACCCGCCGGCGAGCGATCGGCCGCCGGCTCCAGCGGAAGGGTGTGGGAACCCAGTGGCCAGTCGGGCGCGTAGCTGCGCACACCCTGCTCCGCAAGCCGGTCGGCCACGGGGCGCCACAACGCCCCGTCGGCGAGGATCGGATGCAGGAACACGACCGGGGGACGGCCGGACTCCTCCGGCCCGGCGACCCGGACGTTGAGCCGACCTTGGGGCAGAGTGATCACCGGCATGGACTCTCCTGCGGGATACAGTTACGTGCAAGGTGTAGGTAAGTTACGAACAGACTGTATGGAAATGGAACGACGTACGCAAGCCGACCGCTCCGCGGCGACGAGAGCCGCGCTGGTCACAGCCGGGCGCGAGCTCTTCGCCACCCACGGTTTCAACGGCGTGGGCACCGAGGCGCTCACCTCCGCCGCCAACGTGAGCAGAGGCGCCTTGTATCACCAGTACGGCGACAAGGTGGAGCTCTTCGCCAGCGTGCTCACGACAGTCGAGTCGGAGGTGACCGAGCGGGTCGCGGCCGAGGCGTTGTCGAGCGGCGAGACCGAGTTCGCCGGTCTGATGCGCGCCGCCCTCGACTCGTGGTTCGACGCGTGCGAGGCGCCGGAGGTTCAGCGCATCGTGCTGCTCGACGGACCGGCCGTGCTCGGTTGGGCGCGCTGGCGCGAGCTGTGCCAGCCCTACATCCTCGACCTCATCGAGGGCCTCCTCCGCCAGGCCATCGACGACGGCTCCATCGAGGCGCTCCCGACCCGCCCGCTGGCACACGCGCTGGTCGCGATGGCCGACGAGGCCGCGCTCTACGTGCTCGCCGCCGACGACCGGCCCCGGGCGCGCGCCGAGATGTCCCAGGTCTTCCACCGGCTCGCGGCCGGCCTCGTCACCGCCACCGCTGACCCGTGCCATGACCGCTAGTGGTCCTGCGGCGACGCAACCACCAGACGTACGCAGGTGCGGCCATCGACGCGGTCGACGTCGATCGTGCCGCCGTGCGCCCGGGCGACCTCGCGGACGATCGTCAGGCCGAGCCCCGGGTCTTGCGGCCAGGTGTGGTCCGGGAGGTCGTCACCCTCGTCGGTGACCGTGACGACCGCACCGCCGGGCGCGGCACCGACCACGACCTCGATGTCACCGGCGCCGTGCCGGATCGCGTTGTCGACGAGGTTCGACAGGGCCCGGTCGAGGCGGGCGGCGTCGCCGGGGACGTCGACGGTGCGTGGCGCCGTCAGCGTGATGTCGCGGCCTCCGGCGGCCACCCGGAACCGCTCGACAACGCGCGCGGCCAGGTCCACGAGGTCGACCGGGCGCGACTCGATCGGCAACGAGTCCCCGGACCCGGCTTGCGCCAGCAGCTCCTCAGCCAGCGCGATCAGGCGTCGCACCTCCTTCTCGACGGAGTGCAGGGCCAGCCTCAGCTCTTCGGGAGTTCGCTGCCCGGCCAGCGCCAGCTCGATCTCGGTGCGCATCAGCGCCAGCGGCGTACGCAGGTCGTGGCTGGCATCGGCGACGAACCTGCGTTCGCGCTGCAGACCCTCGTCGAGGCGGCCGATCATGGCGTTGAGGGTGAGCGCGAGGCGGCGGAGCTCGTCGTCGGCCTCCGGGACAGGTAGTCGCTCGCCGGCGCTGCGCGCGGAGATCGTGGCCGCATGGGAGCGCATCCGCTCGATCGGCCGCAGGCCCGCACCGGCGACGACGTAGCCGAGCCCACCGGCCACGGCCAGAGCGAGCGGCCCCGCGATCAGCAGCTGGTTGCGCAGCGTGCTGAGGGCGTCGTCCGCGTCCTGGCGCGACGTACCCACGACCAGGAAGCCCTGCCCGACCGGCTTGACCAGCAGAAGGAGCCGCTCCTGCTCCGGGTCGGGTCTTCCCTCGGCCGCGGCGTCGTCGTCGAGGACGGTGACAGTCTTCTCGAGCCAGCCGCTCCTGCGGGACGCCCGGAGCTCGGCGGCGTCGAGCAGCGGGTCCGCCACGAGCCTCGAGGTCGCCTCGACGTCGCCGTCCTCGGTGAGGAGCTGGGCATGGACCTCGCCGCCGAGGGCCGAGACGGCTTCCGGCAGGTCTCCGTCGCGCTCCGCCTCGAGCCGGTCGGCCTCCGCGGCGACCGAGTCGCGCAGGCGGTCCTCCAGCGCATCGCTCACCCGCAGCTGGACCAGGACACCGAGGCCGGTGACCGCGATCGCCGTCGCGGCCAGGAAGGCGAGCGCGACCCGGGTACGCAACGGCCACCGCGACGGCGGCCAGCCCCTCACGACGTCTCCGCGGTGAGTCGGTAGCCCACGCCACGTACGGTCCGCAGGGTGCTCACGCCGAAGGGCCGGTCGATCTTGGCTCGCAGATAGCGCACGTAGACGTCGACGACGTTGGAGGTGACGTCGTGGGGGTCGCCCCACGCCAGTGCGAGCAGCTGCTCGCGGGTGAGCGCCTGGTCAGGCCGGCGCATGAGGGCCTCCAGGAGGGTGAGCTCGCGGGTCGAGAGCGACAGCTCGGTCGCCCCACGCCAGACTCGTCGCGCCGCCGGGTCCATCCGCAGGTCGCCGACCTCCAGCGCCACCGGCCTGGGCACGGGGCCGCGCCGGGCCAGAGCGCGCATCCGGGCCAGCAGCTCCTGGAAGGCGAACGGCTTGGCCAGGTAGTCGTCGGCACCGCTGTCCAGGCCGGCGATGCGGTCCACCACCGCCGTGCGTGCGGTCAGCATCAGGATCGGGGTCCACACCCGCGCGGCACGGACCCGGCGACAGACCTCGAACCCGTCGATGTCGGGCAGCATGACGTCCAGCAGGATCACGTCGTACTCGCCACCGCGGGCCGAGGCGAGCGCCTGCGCGCCGGTCCCGACGGAGTCGACCACGCCGCCACGCTCGGTGAGCCCACGGGCGACGAGCGCGGCGAGCTTCGCCTCGTCCTCGACCAGCAGCACCCGCACGTGTTCATGCTAGGCGCGCAGATGAGTGCCGGATGAGAGACTCATCGGCTCCTCATCAGATCGACCTAGCGTGAGAGACATGAAGATCAAGCTGAACCACAAGAGCATCGCCATGGTCATCGCGGGCGCGGCCGTGGTCGCTGCCGGAACCGTGGGCGCCGCACGTGCCCTGTCCGGCGACGACGACACCACCGAACGGCCCATCCCCGCCTCCGAGCTCGATCAGGCCGAGCAGGCCGCGCTGGACGAGACCGGCGGCGGCAAGGTCACCGGGACCGAGGTCGACGACGAGGAGAGCAAGTACGAGGTCGAGGTGACCCTCGAGGACGGCATCCAGGTAGACGTCCAGCTCGACGAGCACTTCCAGGTCGTCGGCACCGATGGTGACCACGACTCCGGCTCGGACGACGACTGACCCGAGGACGTACGATGCCTCGCCTCGCTGTCGCCCTCGCCGGCTGCCTGGTGGCGCTGGCCGGCTGCGGCGCCGAGGATGCCGCCACGAAGGCGACCGACCTCGACCCCACCGAGTTCACGACCGAGGTCACGAACCCCTGGTTCCCGCTCGAGCCGGGAACGCGCTGGACCTACCGCGAGACCACCGAGGACGGCGAGACCCTCGACGTGATCGTCACGGCCACCTCGGTCACCCGGGAGATCGCCAACGGTGTCACCGCCCGGGTCGTACGCGACACGGTCACCCGCGACGGAGAGGTCGTCGAGGACACCCTCGACTGGTACGCCCAGGACGGGGCCGGCACGGTCTGGTACCTCGGCGAGCACACCGCCGAGTTCGAGAACGGGAAGATCGCCACCCGCGAAGGGTCGTTCGAGGCCGGCGTCGACGCCGCCCGGGCCGGAGTCATCATGCCCGCCTCGCCGGAGGTCGGGGCCAGCTACCGGCAGGAGTTCTACGAGGGCCATGCCGAGGACAGGGGCGAGATCCTCGCGACCGGCCGGCGGGCGACGGTGCCCGCCGGCGACTACCGAGACCTGCTGATGACCGCGGACACCACGCCGCTCGAGCCCGACGTGCTGGAGCACAAGTACTACGCGCGAGGCATCGGACTGGTCCTCACGATCGACAAGGGGGCCGGTGGCCGCGAAGAGCTGCTCTCGGTCACCCGCGTCTCCCCCGCGCAGGCCCGCCGCGCCGGAGAGGCACGGCTGGGTGAGGCGTACCGGAGCTAGATGGCGATCTCCGGACGCACCCGCTTGGGCGTCCAGACACGCTGTCGGCGGGCGCCGTAGCTGGTCAGCAGCAGTGCGCCGACGAGGAAGGCGGCCAGGACGAGGGCGTCGGAGACGACCCGCCCCGAGAGCCCGCCGTACATCAGCTGGCGCAGCCCGTCGACGGCATAGCTCATCGGCAGTACGTGGTGGAGCCAGTGCAACGGCCCGGGAATGGTCTGCCAGGGGAACGTGCCGCCGGCGGTGACCAGCTGGACGACCATCAGGACCAGACCGAGGAACTGGCCCGGTGCACCGAGGAGCGCGTTGAGCATGTGCACGATCGCGATGAAGGTCGCGGAGGTGAGCAGCAGGAATCCGAACGTGCCGAGCCAGTTCACCGGGGTGATGTCGACGGCGGTACCGACGACCACGAGCACGACGACCATCTGCGCGGCACCGATCAGCGCTGGCGTGAGCCAGCCACCCAGCGCGATCCGTAGCGGAGTCTGGTTGGCGGCCAGCGCGCGGGTCGAGATCGGCCGGACGAGCAGGAAGAGGACGTACCCGCCGATCCATGCGCCCAGGGCGAGGAAGAAGGGAGCCAGCCCGGCTCCGTAGGAGGACGCCTTCGCCTCGGAGACCGAGTCGATGGCGACCGGGTCGGCGATCGTCGAGGCGATCCGCTCGCGCAGCTCCTCGTTGGTGGCGGGCGCCTGCGCGGCGCCGTCCTGCAGCCCCTTCTTCAGGTCGCCGGCACCGGTGGCTAGCTTCGCGGCACCGTCACGCAGCTGGGTCGCACCGGTGCTGAGCTCGCCGGCGCCGTCCGCCGCCCGGGAGATCCCGGCGACCAGATCGGGCATCGCCGAGGCGAGCTGCTCGTTGCCGTCGGCGACCTGATCTGCTCCGGCGGCGAGGTCGTTGAGCTGCCCGGAGACATCGCCGACCCGCTGGTCGACCCGGTCGAGCGGAGCGGATCCGCGGTCGTAGACGGCCAGCACCTCGGCGCGCTGCTGCTGGTCGAGACCCTCGGCCTCGAGCCGGGCGTCGAGGTCGGACCGGGTCGCGTCGTAGGCGGCGACGGCGTCGTCGACGGCGGTCGCCGCCCGCTGCCCGGTGGCGGCGATCTCGCCGTTCGCGTCGGCGACCTTCCGGGCGCCGGTCGCGAGCTCGCGCGTCTTGGTAGGCAGGTCGGTGACCTTGCCCTCGATGGTGTTCAGGCCGCTCTCGAGGTCGCCGGCCCCGGTGGCCAGCTCGCCGGCGCCGTCGCGCAGCGTGCCCGCGCCCTTCTCCAGCTTCGCGGCACCGTCGGCGGCCTTCACCAGACCCGAGCGGAGGTCGGAGATGCCGAGCAGGAAGCTGGCCGCGGCCTGCTCGGAGACCTCGCTGGCGATGGCGTCGCGGACCTTGTCGGTGACGTTGGTCGCGATCGTGGTGGACAGGTAGGAGTTGGCGTCGTTGGTGATGACCTGGATCTGCGCCTGCTCCGGGTCGAGCCGCTCCGCCCCGGTCAGCGTCCGGGAGAACCCCTCCGGGATCCGCAGCGCGAAGTAGTAGTCGCCCTCGCGGATGTCCTTCTCAGCCGTGGCCGCGGAGACCTCCGACCAGTCGAAGTCGCCCGACTTCAGGAGCTTGTCGGCGACGTCTCGGCCGGCGTCGATCTTCGTGCCGTCGGTCGTGGTCGCGCCGGTGTCCTCGACGATGAGCGCCGCCGGGAGCTCGTCGAAGTGGGCGTACGGATCGTGGTTGGCGTAGAGGTAGAGCCCGGCGTAGAGCGTGGGGACGAGGACGAGCGCCACGATGACGAGCTTCGCCAGGCGTCCGGCCGTGATCCGGCGCAGCTCGGTGAGGGCGATACGCAGCGAGTTCATGCTTCCTCCGTCGGACCGATGGTGAACGTACGCACTCCGGCGGGGATCGAGACCGCGGGGCTCGCGGTGACCAGGACCCCGGGCCGGCTCCCGGACTCGGCGAGGTCGGTCGCGATGCCCAGCCAGTCCCCGACGGGCAGGCCGAGACGCTCGGGGTAGGTGAGGACGAGGTAGCGGGTGCCCGGCCGCAGCAGCGCCATCCGCGCGAGGATCTCCAGGCGCGGCCCCGGGGGGACCGCCTCCGTGGTGATGCCGGTCGCGAGGTCGTACTCCCCCAGCCAGCCGTCGATAGCCACCGCACTCGGCTTCTGCTTCGCCATGGCGAGCTCCTCGCCGAGAATCGTGCGGAACGGCACCATCTCGTCCGGCTCGGACACGCCCGGCACGTCGACCAGCGCCACCGCGGCCTGCAGGACCCGAGGCGACGCGTCACCGTCCACCTCCACCCTGCCCGCATCCAGCCGGAGCCGCCCGGCCAGCGCCAGCGCCAGCGACGTGTGCCCACCTCCCGGCGGGCCGACAGCCACCGCGACCTCTCCCCCGCGCAACGTCAACGACGTGGTCGGGAGCAGATCCCGGACCCCCTGCCGAACACGTACGCCGAGGGCTCGCAGCCTCGTCTTGTCCTCGTCGACCGCGTCCTCGCTCATGGCCAAACCCTGTCACCAAATGCGGCCGATGACGGTCAGACACAGCGGCTGAGCGGTCAGCGCCCGTCGACCCGCTGACCGGCCCGCCAGGTCTCGGCGACCAGGGGCACCCCCGGCCGGTAGGCTAGGTGCACGTGGGAGGGCGCATCGAGAACGGCGAAGTCGGCGGCCGCTCCGGTGCTCAGATGGCCGACGTCGGTCCGGCCGAGGGCCGCGGCGCCACCCGCGGTCGCGGCCCGCACGGCCTCGCTCGGCGTCATGCCCATGTCACGTACGGCGAGCGCGATGCAGAACGGCAGCGAGCTGGTGAAGCAGGAACCCGGGTTGCAGTCCGACGCGAGCGCGACCCGGACGCCCGCATCGATCAGGCGACGGGCATCGACGTACGGGTGGCGGGTCGAGAACTCCACGCCGGGCAGCAGGGTGGCGACGGTGCCCGACTGCGCGAGCGCGTCCACGTCGGCGTCGCTGAGATAGGTGCAGTGGTCGACCGCCGCCAGGCCGAGCTCACAGGCCAGCTGGACGCCGGCGCCGTAGGTGAGCTGGTTGGCGTGCAGCCGGCCCTTCAGACCGACAGCCGCCCCCGCGGCCAGCACCGCCCTGGCCTGGTCGGCATCGAAGGCACCGCGCTCGCAGAAGGCGTCGATCCAGCGGGCATGCGGCCGCGCGGCCTCGAGCATGGGGCCGGTGACCAGCGCGACGTAGTCCTCCGCGCTGATCCCCTCCGGCACGACGTGAGCGCCGAGGAACGTCGTCTCGTCGGTGAACTGCCGCGCCACCGCCAACGAGCGCGATTCGCCGGCGACGCTCAGCCCGTAGCCGCTCTTGATCTCGAGGGTGGTGGTGCCCTGCGCCCGCATCTCGGCCACGAGCCACGCGACGTGGGCGGTGAGCTGCGCGTCGCTGGCCTCGCGGGTCGCGCGCACGGTCGTACGGATGCCGCCGGCGGCATAGCTCTGCCCCGCCATCCGCGCGGCGAACTCGGCCGAGCGGTCGCCGGCGAAGACGAGGTGGCTGTGGGAGTCGACGAACCCGGGAATCACGGCGCGCCCGCCCACGTCGTACGCCGCGTCGGCAGCCGGTGCCTCGGCGGCGGGTCCCACCCATGCCACCCGGCCGCCCTCGACGACGAACGCGGCCTGTTCCAGCACCGTTCCGGCGGCGTCACCGACGAAGAGCTCGCCGATGCCGGTGACCAGCGTCGCGACGCTCACCGGGCCAGCTCCGCGAGGGTGTCGGCGAGCGCCTCGACGCCGGCGATGCAGTCGGCCATCTCTGCCCGCTCCTCGGGTGAGTGCGAGATGCCGGTGGGGTTGCGGACGAAGAGCATCGCGGTCGGGATGCCCGCGGTCGACAGGATGCCGGCGTCGTGTCCGGCCTGGGTCGGGATGATCGGCCAGCCGCCCGGAGCGGCGATCCGGGTCGCCAGGTCGGGGTCGAACTCGACGGCGGCCGACAGCGACTCGGCGGTCACGGTGACGCGGGTCCGGTCGAGACCTGCCCGCTCGCCGGCCCGCTTCTCCAGGGTGGCGACGAGATCGCTGAGCATGGTGTCGTTCTCACAGCGGGCGTCGAGCCACGCGGCGACTCTCGAGGGCACCGCGTTGGTGCCGTTGGGGGTGGCCTCGACACGGCCGAAGGTGGCGCGCTGCCCGGCGCGGCGGGCCTCCTCGTCGGCCGCGAGCGCGGTCATGGCGAACGTCAGCATCGGGTCGCGCCGGTCCTCCATGCGGGTGGCGCCGGCGTGGTTGGCCTCCCCGTCGAAGTCGAAGCGCCATCGACCGTGCGGCCAGATCCCGCTCGCGACGCCCACCGCGGCGTCACGGTCGACGAGGTTGCGGCCCTGCTCGACGTGGAGCTCGACGTAGCAGCCGACGCGGTCCAGCCAGGCGGACCGGCCGAGCGCCGGCTCGAGGCCCGCGTCGGCCATGACCTCCTCGAGAGGAAGGCCGTTGCGATCACGCAGGGCCCGCGCCTGCTCCGGGGTCGTCAGGCCGGTCGCGAGCTGGGAGCCGAGGCAGCCGAGCCCGTAGCGAGACCCCTCCTCGTCGGCGAAGACGCCGATCGCGATCGGGCGGCGCGGGGTGAAACCTCGGTCCCGCAGGACATCGACGGCCGCGAAGGAGGAAGCCACCCCGAGCGGTCCGTCGTACGCCCCGCCGTCGAGGACACTGTCCAGATGTGACCCGGTGAGTACCGCGTCGTCGCCGCTCCCCCACCAGGCGACCAGGTTGCCGTTGCCGTCACGCTCGAGATCGAGCCCTCGCCGGGCGCACTCCTCGGCGAACCAGGAGCGCAGCTCCATCTCGGCCGAGGTGTACGGCTGACGGAAGTAACCCTGGGAGGTGGCGGATCTGCCCACCGGGGCGATGTCGGCCCACATGCGCTCGAACGTCATGGCACGAGTTCATCGGGTTCCGGGGTCCGGGGCAAGGGTGTCGTCGGGGTGAACTGTCCGGTATCCCAGACACGCCCCGCGTACGACACCGCATCGGCTCGGGAAGAAGAGCAAGGAGCGGCATCGCGGGCCCTGGGCTCGCGATGCCGCTCCGGTCGAACCAGCCGAGCTAGGCCAGGCCGGCCTCGGACAAGAACCCTGCCGCCACGTCCTCGGCATCCTTCTTGTCCACGATGACCTCCTTGAGCAGAGCCGCCAGCGTCTGTGTGTCGAGCTCGGCCGAGACCGCGTCGAGCGCCTGCGAGGTCGTGTCGTCGACCTTCGACTCGGCGATCAGGGGGACCACGTTCTCCGCAGGGAACAGGTTCTCGGGATCCTCGAGCATGATGAACCCCTACTGCTCGATCGAGGGGTCGGTGGTGAAGAGGTCCGCCGCGGCGAGGTCACTGATGGACTTCAGGGAGTACTCGTCCACAGTCTCCTTCGTGACCGCGATGGCGTCCTTGTCCTCGGCCGGCGACATGGCCAGGACCGAGAGCCCCTTCGGCGCAGCGGCCGTCAGCGCCTCGTAGACCGACTGGGGCTCGGTGGCGGTCGCGTCCTCGTCGAAGTAGTGCAGGAGCGCGCCGGTGTATTCCGGGATCAGGTCGATGGAGCCGTCCTGCAACGCCGGGACGTACGCCTCACGGCTGCCGATGTTGAACGTCTTGTCGACCTCGACGCCCTTCGCCTCCAGCGCTCCGGCGTAGATCTCGGCGATCAGGGCGCTCTCCGGGAAGTCGGCGGAACCGACGGTGATGGTGCCCTCCTCGTCTGCTCCGGCGGGCTCGGTCGCCAGCGGGTCGCCGCTGCCACATCCGGCGAGCAGCGCGGCCGAGGCCGCTACGGCGAGGTAGATCTTCATGCTGTGCATTGGGTTTTCCTCTCGGGTCAGCTGATGGTGATCGGGATGGAATCGGCGGACGCCTTCGGCCGCGATCGTCGGGAAGCAGCTCGACGGCCCGTCAGGCCCGAGGACACCGCGTAGCGCTGGACCAGCGCGAAGGCCAGATCGACGACGAGTGCGAGTGCTGCCACCAGCACGGCTCCCGCAGCCATCTGGCCGAAGTCACGTACCGCCAGGCCGTCGATCAGCAGACGCCCGAGCCCGCCGAGGCCGGCTGTCGCGGCGATGGTCGCGGTCGCGACGACCTGGAGCGTGGCCGAGCGCAGGCCCGAGAAGATGAGCGGCAGCGCGCACGGCAGCTCGACCTTGACGAGCACCTGGACGTCTCGCATCCCCATGCCCTTCGCGGCATCCCGGGCGCCGGCGTCGACCTCTTCGACGCCCGCGTACGCACCGGCCAGGATCGGCGGGACGGCCAGCACGGCCAGGACGACAAGGCACGGAACCACGAAGGCCGCGTCGCCCGAGAGCCGGGGTCCGAGGGCCAGAACCATGATGAACAGCAGACCCAGGCTCGGAATGGCGCGGGCGGCCCCGGCGATGTTGACGACCAGGAACTTCCCGCGGCCGGTGTGACCGACGTACAGACCGAGCGGGATCGCGATGATCGCAGCGATCACGAGGGCGACGGCCGAGTACGTCAGGTGCTCGAGGATGCGGTGCGGGACACCGTCGTCGCCCGACCAGTGGGTGGGGTCGGTCAACCAGGTGAGGACGAGGTTCATCAGGCGGCCCTCCTCGTACGCTGCCACGGGGTGATGAGCCGGGTTCCGGCGATGATCACGAGGTCGAAGACGAGCGCCAGCAGGACGCACGCGACCACGCCCACGAGGATCGGCTCCATGAAGTTGCGGCGGAAGCCGTCGGTGAAGAGCGAGCCCAGCTGGGGTACGCCGATGATCGCCGCGACGCTGACGATGCTGACGTTGCTCACCGCGGCGACCCGGAGGCCGGCCGAGATGACCGGGACCGCCAGCGGGAGCTCGACCATGAACAGTCGTCGCACCCGCCCGAAGCCCATCGCCGTCGCCGCCTGGTTGACCGAGTCGGGCACGGCCCCCAGACCGTCCGCCACCGTACGCACCAGCAGTGCCACCGTGTAGATCGTCATCGCGAGGACCACGTTGACCGGGTCGAGGATCTTGGTACCGATGAACAGCGGCATCAGGATGAACAGGGCGAGCGACGGAATCGTGTAGAGGAGACCGGTCCCGGCGATCAGCAGCGGGTACAGGACCCGGTACCGCCGCGCCAGCCAGCCCAGGGGAACCGCGACGAGCAGTCCGAGCACGAGCGGGACGCCGGCCAGGTAGACGTGCCTCCAGGTGAGCGAGAGCACCGCAGGCAGGTGGTCGATGAACCAGCTCATCGTGTCGCACTCCCGGCCGGCTCGGTGTCGACCGCCGCGGTGCGCTCGGTGCTCTCGATGACGTCGAGCACCTGGTGGGCGAGGACGGTGCCGAGGAACGCTCCGTGCTCGTCCACGACCACGCCGCGCCGCGCCGGCGAGGACAGGGCTGCGTCGAGCAGGTTGCGCAGCGTCCCGTTCGTGGCGGCCAGGGTGCCTCCGCGGTGCAGCACCTCGGCGGTGACCGTGCCGGCGATCTGCTCTGCGTCGACCCAGCCCAGAGGGCACCCGCTGTCGTCGACGACCAGGGTCCACGGCTCGCCACCCGCGGCGGCTCGCACCTGCTCGGCGCTGTCACCGAGGCTCGCCGTCGGCTCCGACGTGAGCGGCAGCTCGGGGGCCTTCTGGAAGCCGAGTCCGCGGTATCCGCGGTCGCGCCCCACGAAGTCGGCGACGAAGTCGTCGACGGGGTGCGCCAGGAGCCGCGCGGGCTCTGCGATCTTGGCGAGCTTGCCGCCGACCCGGAGCACGGCGACCTGGTCACCCAGCTTGACCGCCTCATCGATGTCGTGGGTGACGAAAACGATGGTCTTCCCCAGGTCGCTCTGGAGCCGGAGGAACTCGTCCTGCAGCTCAGCCCGAGGGCCCGACGAGCACCGTGATCTTGCCGGTCGGCGCGGTCATCTCCAGGCCACCTACGGCGACGGCCCCGTCGGGGTATTCCTTGCTCACTGAGTCGAACCGGATCATCCGGCACTCACCTCCACTGCTGGGGTCATCGAATGTGGTGTGGGTCCCAGTGCACCTCTCGGGCATCGGCCACGGATACGGGCCACAGCCCGGTACTGTCTGGGATCCGAGACTTGACCGTTCAGCTCACAGCGCTGCCAGCTCATGGAGCAGATCGGCCGCGCGATCGAGGTCGTCGCCGAGCGACCGGTCCTCGAGGCTCGGGTCCAGGACCTGGGCCGCTCGCTCGAGCGCGGCCCGCGCGGGGATGTCGCCGAGCTCAGGCTGTTGCACGCGAAGCGCTCGCACCGCGGCCACGAGCTCGCAGGCGAGCACGTGGCGGTACGCCTCGACCACCACGATCGCCTGTCGTGCCGCCTGCGTCGAGAAGCTCGCGTGATCCTCGAGCCCGCGGGAGACGACAGCGGTGCCCATCGTCACGGGCAGCGCCGCGTGCCGCATCTGGGCAAGGGCGTCGTGGGCGACGTACTCGAGGATCATCACACCGGAGCTGCCCGCCGGCCCCGAGGCGAGGAACGGTGTCAGACCCGTCATGGTCGGCTCGACCAGGTCGCCGAGGCGGGCGGCGGACAGCTCCGCCACCTGGTGAACGGATGCGAGAGCCTGGTCCAGCGCCACCGCGACGTACGCCGTGTGGAAGTGCGCGTGGTGGAACACGTCGTCGGCCTCCACCGAGATGAACGGGTTCTCAGCCCGCGCGTTGACCTCGACGGAGAGGACCTGCTCGAGCTGAGCAAGGCTGTCCAGCGCGGGTCCCTGAACCTGCGGGAATGCCCGCAGGCCGAACGGATCCTGGATCCGGCGGCCCGCCACCGGATGTCCGGTCAGCCCGAGCAACCGACGCATCTCCGCGGCACAGTGCTCCTGGCCAGGATGCGGTCGTGCCTCGTGCACGACCGCGGCATAGGCCTCGGCGGAGCCACCCAGCGCCAGGAAGGAGAGGGCGGCGACGGTGTGGCTGGCGCGAAGGAGAGTCTGCAGGTCGGCGCAGGCGATGACCGACTCGGCCAGCGTCGCGGCGTTGCTGCTCATGAACGCGAGCGCGTCCCCGGTGTCGACCGCAACCGGCGGCGCCTCCCCGACCGCCCACGGACGCTCGCCGGCCAGGGTGAGCGCGATCTCCGCGAGGACGGTCAGATCGCCGGTGCCGATCGCACCGAGTCTGTGCACCCTCGGCAGAGCGCCGAGGTCGAGAGCCTGCTCGAGAGCGTCCAGGACGCGTACGTGGACCCCGGACCCACCTGCGGCCAGCTGGTTGAGCCGGATGACCATGGTGGCGCGAACCACGTCGGCGGCCAGCTCGAAGCCGACTCCGCCCGCATGGCTGCGGAGCAACCGGAGTCCGTGTCCCAGCACTGCGTCGCCGCCGACCTCCTCCTGCCGGTTGGCACCCACCCCCGTCGTACGCCCGTAGACGTGACGCCTGCGGGCAACGGCCTCCGCCGTCTCCCACGACTTCTGCGCCCGTTCTCGCGCGGCTGGGTCGAGTTCGACCGAGGCGCCTCCACGAGCGACCAGGAGGATCTCGTCACGGCCGAGTGAGGTGCCGTCGATGAGTACGTGAGGTTTGCCGCGCGACATGGTGAGCTCCTTGGGGTTTCGTGGGCTCAATTCAACGCTTCGGGCATCCTGCGGCGCACTCGTCGTCGGGCGGATTCAGTCTTGGATCCCAGACGGTCCCGAGGCGATGCGGACGACCGCCGCGACTCCGGCACCCTCGACGGTCACGGGCTGGTCGGTGATGAGCACGTCACCCGAGCCGAGCGTGGCCGAGTCGTCGCCCGAGCAGGCGCCCACCTCACCCGTGAGGCCGATCACGAGCAGCGGCGACGCCTGAGACAGAGGCTGTTCGCCGCTACCCGCGTCCAGGATCTCGACCGTGGCGCACGCCCGCCCGCGCCGGGTCATCACGTTGAGGTCGCGGGTGGGCGCCGCCACCGAGCACCGCACCGGCACCCCACCGTCGAAGGAGTACGGCACGAACGGCCGCAGCACCGTCGTCTCCCCCAGCAGCTCGAGCGTCATGGGCGGTCCGTCGATCAGCGTGATCACCCGGTCCACGCCGGGGAACGTCGAGAAGTCACCCGACTCGGCGACGTCGGCGAAGCTGACCCGCCAGGAGAAGTCGGACCCGGCATCCGTGCCCGGGGGCCACGCCGCGACCTCGGCGGTCATGCCCCCGCCGTTGCGCCACGAGCGCCGGACGTGCTCCTCCGCGCGGCGAAGATCGAACGCCATCCTCAGATCCCGGTGATTGCGCGGTGGAGCGCACCGGCCACATCACCGACAGCGAGATGCCGGCGATCGCGGGCGACCTCGTTGCCACCCACGATGACGTCGGTGACGTCCTGCGCGGCACCGGCGAAGACCGTCGACTCGAGGAGCGTCCCGGGCGCCCACCCCGCGAGGCGCACGGAGTCGAGGGAGACCGTGGTCAGGTCGGCCAGGCCCCCCGGCACGATCCGGCCGGACTCCGGCCAGCCGAGGCAGGCGTGCCCGTCGACGGTCGCCGCCCGCAGGAGCCCGGCCGCGGACCAGTGGCCGCGTCGTTCGGTACGCAGCCGCTCGTCGAGCTCGAGTGCCCGGGCCTCCTCCAGCAGGTCGATGATCGCGTTGCTGTCGCTGCCGAGCGAGACCGGCGAGCCGGCGTCGGCGAGGTCGCGGGCGGGCCCGATGCCGTCCGCGAGGTCGCGCTCGGTGGTCGGGGTCATGCAGATCGTCGTACCGGAGTCGCCGAGCGCGGCGATGTCCGTGTCGGTCAGGTGGGTCGCGTGCACCGCCGACGAGAGCCGGCCGAGCGCCCCGTGGCGGGCGAGCAGCTCGGTGGGCGTACAGCCGTGGCGCTCCTGGCAGGCCTGGTTCTCGGCACGCTGCTCGGAGAGGTGGAAGTGGAGTGGCGCTCCCTGCTCGGCGGCCCAGCCGGCCACCGTGGCGAGCTGGTCGGCGGGCACCGCGCGGACGGAGTGGATGGCCGCTCCGATCCGGGCGTGATCCGAGCCGGACAGCGCCGAGACGCGGTCGGCCCAGGCTGCCGCGTCGCCGTCCCCGAAGCGCAGCTGGGTGCCCTCGAGGGGCTGCCCCGGAGCACCGGTCAGGTAGCAGGCGTCGAGCAGCGTGATCCGGATGCCGGCGTCAGCCGCCGCCGCGATCAGTGCCTCGCCCATGGCATTCGCCTCGGCGTACGGGCGCCCGTCGGGATCGTGGTGGAGGTAGTGGAACTCCCCCACCGTGGTGATCCCGGCCAACGCCATCTCGGCGTACGTCGCCCGGGCCAGCGCGTAGTACGAGTCCGGGGTGAGTCGTCCGGCGACGGCGTACATGTCCTCGCGCCAGGTCCAGAAGGTGCCGCCGCCCCGGTGGGTGCGGCCGCGCAGCGCCCGGTGGAAGGCGTGCGAGTGCGCATTCGCCAGCCCGGGAAGGGTGAGCCCCCGCAGGCGCGTCGCGCCTGCGGGGGAAGCCGAACCGGGTACGCCCGGTGTGACGGCACGGATCCGGTCGCCGTCCACCTCGATGAGGACGTCGACGTCGACCTCGTCCCCACCGAGCCAGGCGTACTCGGCGAGGTACGCCGTCACGCCTGCTCCCGCATGGGGATGCGCACGCCGCGCTCGTCGGCGACGGCGACGGCCTCGTCGTATCCGGCGTCGACGTGGCGGATGACGCCCGTACCCGGATCGTTGGTCAGGACCCGCTCGAGCTTCTGCGCCGCCAGGTCCGTGCCGTCGGCCACGCAGACCTGACCGGCGTGGATCGAACGGCCCATCCCGACGCCGCCGCCGTGGTGGATCGAGACCCAGGAGGCGCCCGAAGCGGTGTTGATCAGGGCGTTGAGCAGGGCCCAGTCGGCGATCGCGTCGGAGCCGTCCTTCATCGCCTCGGTCTCGCGATACGGCGAGGCGACGGAGCCACAGTCGAGGTGGTCGCGGCCGATCACGATCGGTGCGGAGAGCTCGCCGCTGGCCACCATCTCGTTGAATTTCAGGCCGGCCAGGTGGCGCTCGCCGTAGCCCAGCCAGCAGATGCGCGCCGGGAGACCCTGGAAGTGCACCCGCTCCTGCGCCATGGTGATCCACTTGTGCAGGCGCTCGTTCTCCGGGAAGAGCTTCAGGATCGCCTCATCGGTCTTGCGGATGTCCTCGGGGTCGCCGGACAGCGCCGCCCACCGGAAGGGGCCCTTGCCCTCGCAGAAGAGCGGGCGGATGTACGCCGGCACGAAACCCGGGAACTCGAAGGCCCGCTCGTAGCCGCCCTTGCGTGCCTCGTCGCGGATCGAGTTGCCGTAGTCGAAGACCTCGGCGCCGGCGTCCTGGAACTCCACCATCGCCCGCACGTGTGCGGCCATCGAGGCCTGCGCGTCCTTGGTGAAGCCCGCCGGGTCGCGCTCGGCCGCGGCCTGCCAGTCGTCGAAGTCGACGCCCGCCGGCAGGTAGGACAGCGGGTCGTGGGCGGAGGTCTGGTCGGTGACGATGTCGATCGGCGCCTTCATCTCGAGCAGCCGCGGGAAGACCTCGGCGGCGTTGCCGAGCAGGCCGATGGAGAGGCCGCGCTTCTCGTTCCGGGCCCGGACGGCCAGCTCGAGGGCGTGCTCGAGGTCGTCGGCCTGGACGTCGAGGTAGCGGTGCTCGATGCGGCGGGTGATGCGGCTCTGGTCCACGTCGACACAGATCGCGACACCGTCGTTCATGGTGACGGCGAGCGGCTGGGCGCCACCCATGCCACCGAGGCCGGCGGTGAGCGTGATGGTGCCCGCGAGCGTTCCGTTGCCGTCCTTGATCCGGCCGGATGCGGCGAGCTTGTCGGCGACGGCCGCGAAGGTCTCGAACGTGCCCTGCAGGATGCCCTGGGTGCCGATGTAGATCCACGAGCCGGCGGTCATCTGGCCGTACATCGTGAGCCCGAGGTCCTCGAGCCGGCGGAACTCCTCCCAGTTGGCCCAGTCGCCGACCAGGTTGGAGTTGGCGATCAGCACACGCGGTGCCCATTCGTGGGTGCGCATGACACCGACCGGCTTGCCGGACTGCACCAGCATGGTCTCGTCGTCGCCCAGGTTCTTCAGGGTACGGACGAGTGCGTCGTACGCCTCCCAGCTGCGGGCTGCCTTTCCGGTCCCGCCATAGACGACCAGGTCGTCGGGACGTTCGGCGTTCTCCGGATCCAGGTTGTTCATGAGCATCCGCAGCGGGGCCTCGGTCGACCAGCTGCGCGCGGTCAGCTCGGTGCCGCGGGGTGAGCGGACGGGGCGGGCGCCTTCCATGGGCTTCTCCTCATTGGTGGTTCACGTCGATCGGCGAGGGCTCTCGGCCCAGTGCCATTGCACTCCCGGCCCGGCACGAGAGGAAGGGCGTTCTCCCGATCGTGGTCTGGGATACCAGACCCGTCGCCAGACGGTCAGCCGCCCAGGCGGCGCGACAGCATCCGCGTCGTCGTACGCACCTCGCCGACCAGCCGCTCGACGAGCTCTGGCGACTGCTCCGCCTGGGGATAGGTGACCGCCACCGAGGCGACCGGGTAGCCCGTGCCGTCGAGCACGGGCATGGCGACCGAGGCCAGGCCTTCGGTCACCTCCCCGTGCTCGGCGGCGAAGCCGTTGGCGCGGACGTCGACGAGCAGGCGGCGTAGCTGGGACAGCGATGTCGGCGCCCCGGGACCTTCGAGCGAGAACGCCTCGCGGTCGGCGTAGAGCGCCCTGACCTGGGGATGCGGAAGGGATGCGAGCATCGCGCGGCCGGAGGCCGTGGTCGCCGCCGGCAGCCGCACCCCGACCTCGGTGATCAGGAGCGGCCTGCCCGCGGCCCGCTCCTCGATCACGTACACGACGTCGCGGCCGAGGAGCACCGAGAGATGGGCGCTGTTGCCGCAGCGGTCGGCGAGCGCGGCGACGGGACGCCGCGCCAGCCGCTGCAACGGCTCCTGACGTGCGTAGCCGCTGCCGAGCTCGTAGGCCCCCACGCCCAGCCCGTAGACCCGCTGATCGGGGTAGTGAACGACGAAGCCGAACTCGATGAGCGTGTTCAGGAGGTGGTACGTCGTGGAGCGCGGCAGCTCCAGAGCCCGCGCGATCGCGGACGCCTGCAGCGGGCTCGCCTGGCTCGCGAGGTGGCGCAGGATGGCCAGCGTCTGCTCGGCAGCAGGGACTCCCAAGACGCCACCTCTCGGATCGGACCGGCGATTCGGTCACGGACTCGTGGCAGCCAGGATCTCACCTGCCGGCGGGAGCGCCCACGAAGGATCAGGCCAGGGCAGCGACGGCGTCGGCGAGATCGTCGACGGAGCGGGCGCGCTCGGGGAGGCTGCCGTCGAGGCCGAGGCTGAGCTGGAGACCCTGGAAGGCCGCGTCGATGACATGGGCTGCCCGTTCAGCGACCGCGGAACCCACGCCGGACTTCTCCAGGTGCGCGATCAGGCCGGCGATCCACACCGCGTTGGCCTCACGGACCGCCGAGGCGTACGGCTCCCTGCCGAAGAGGCCGAGCGCGGCCGCCTCCACATAGATCCAGCTGCACCGGTCGCCCTCCATCACCGACCAGAGGTCATGGACGGCGCTGCGCAGGTCCTCGGAGGGCTCGAGCGAGGCGACCTCGGCGACCGACCGCTCGTTGGAGGTGCGGAGCACGTCCGCGACCAGCTGGTCCTTGGTGCCGAAGTGGTAGAGCAGGACCCGGTTGCTGGTGCCCAGCTCGGCGGCGAGCGGGCGCAGGCTCAGGCCGATCAGACCACGCTCGTGGACGTAGTCGGTCGCCAGCTCGGCCCAGGCAGCACGGCGCTGCGGGTCCTTGGCCGGGGCGGGGCTCACGCTCGTCATGCGGCGACTGTAACAACTGACGAAGCCATTTGTATCAGTTGCAACAATTTTGTACCGCCTGCAACAATTTTGTCCCTCCAGCCCTTGACCTGGCCCTTCGTGGCCGCGCAGGATCTTTTGCAATTCACCCGCGGTTGCCTGTTGGGCAACCAGACGCCGGAGGTTGCATGAGCGAGATCTACATCGACGGGCGCTGGTCGCCCGCGCAGTCGGGCGACCAGCGGGAGATCCGCTGTCCCGCCGACGGCGCGCTCGTCGGCACCGTTGCGGAGGCCGGAGCCGAGGACACCCTCTCCGCGATCGCCGCGGCACGCCGCGCCTTCGACAAGGGTCCCTGGCCCCGGACTCCGGCCGCCGAGCGCGGAGCCCTGCTCGAGCGGGTCGCCCGTCTGCTCGAGCGAGACAAGCAGCTGGTGGCCCGGGCCGAGTCGCTCGACACGGGCAAGCGCCTGGTCGAGAGCGAGCTCGACGTCGATGACATCGTCGCCGTCTTCGACCACTACGCCCGCCTCGCCGTCGAGGACCACACTCGCCCGGTCGTCACCGACCGGCCCGAGGTCGAGTCCGTGATCGTCCACGAGCCCGTCGGCGTCTGCGCGCTCATCACGCCATGGAACTACCCGCTCCTCCAGACGGCCTGGAAGGTCGCCCCGGCGCTCGCGGCGGGCAACACCTTCGTCCTCAAGCCGAGCGAGCTGACGCCGCACACCGCGATCCACCTGATGAGGCTGCTCGCCGAAGCCGGGCTCCCGGCGGGCGTGGGCAACCTCGTTCTCGGCGCCGGCCCGGTCGCGGGCGCCCCGCTCGCGGAGGACCCGCGGGTCGACCTGCTCTCCTTCACCGGCGGCCTCGAGACCGGCAAGCACCTGATGGCCACCGCCGCCGCCACGGTCAAGAAGGTCGCCCTCGAGCTCGGCGGCAAGAACCCCAACATCGTCTTCGCCGACGCCGATCGGGAGACGGCCCTCGACAACGCGCTGACCGCGGTCTTCCTCCACTCCGGGCAGGTCTGCTCCGCCGGCGCACGCCTCCTGGTCGAGGAGTCGATCCACGACGAGTTCGTCGACGCTCTGGTCGAGCGGGCATCCGCCATCCGGCTCGGAGGGCCGTTCGACGACAAGGCGGAGACCGGTCCGCTCATCTCGCTGCCGCACCTGGAGAAGGTGACGGCGTACGTCGAGGCCGGCATCGCCGAGGGCGCAGTCCTGCGCTGCGGCGGGTCCCGCCTCACCGATCCCGAGTACGCCGCCGGCTACTTCTTCCCGCCCACGGTGCTCGACCGTTGCCGCGCCGGGATGTCCGTCCTGCGTGAGGAGTCCTTCGGGCCGGTGCTGACCGTGGAGACGTTCCGCACCGAGGAGGAGGTGCTCGCCCTGGCCAACGACACGATCTTCGGTCTGGCCGGTGGGGTGTGGACCTCCGACCCCGACCGAGCGCGCCGGATCGCCGCGGGGCTGCGGGCCGGCACGGTCTGGATCAACGACTTCCACCCGTACGTGCCGCAGGCCGAGTGGGGCGGCTTCAAGCAGTCCGGCGTCGGCCGCGAGCTCGGCATGGCCGGCCTGGACGAGTACCGCGAGGCGAAGCACATCTGGCACAACACCACCCCAGAGCCCAGCCGCTGGTTCGGCGCGTGAGAGCAGGAGCTACTTCGATGGACAAGCAGTACGACTACGTGATCGTCGGCGGTGGTTCGGCGGGCAGCGCTCTGGCCGCGCGCCTCAGCGAGGACCCCGCTCACCGCGTCCTGGTGCTCGAGGCCGGCCACAGCGACTACAAGATCGACCCGTTCGTGCACATGCCGGCGGCGCTCCCCTTCCCCATCGGCAGCCGGTTCTACGACTGGAAGTACGAGACCGACCCGGAGCCGCACATGGGCGGCCGCAAGGTCTACCACGCCCGCGGCAAGGTCCTCGGTGGCTCCAGCAGCATCAACGGCATGATCTTCCAGCGCGGCAACCCGCTGGACTACGAGCGCTGGGCCGCCGACCCGGGCATGGAGACCTGGGACTACGCCCACTGTCTGCCCTACTTCAAGCGGATGGAGAGCCGACACCTCGCCGACGGAAGCTCCGGCGCCGACGACTGGCGCGGCGGCGACGGCCCGCTCCATCTCGAGCGCGGCAAGTGCGAGAACCCGCTCTTCGGAGCGTTCTTCGACGCCGCCCAGGAGGCCGGCTACCCGCTGACCGACGACGTCAACGGCTACCGCCAGGAGGGCTTCGCGCCCTTCGACCGCAACGTGAAGCGGGGCCGCCGCTGGTCGGCGGCCCGGGCGTACCTCCACCCGGCCCGGAAGCGTCCCAACCTCACCGTCCAGACCTTCGCCTTCGTCGAGAGGATCCTCTTCGACACGACCGGCGAGAAGCCCCGGGCGACCGGTGTCGAATACACCCGCGGCCTCGGCCGCGCCGCCCGCCGGCACACCGTCCACGCCGGTGAGGTGATCCTCTGCGGCGGCGCGATCAACACCCCGCAGCTGCTCCAGCTCAGCGGCGTCGGCGACCGTGAGCTCCTCGCCGAGCACGACATCCCGCTGGTCCACCACCTGCCCGGCGTCGGGGCCAATCTCCAGGACCATCTCGAGGTCTACATCCAGTACGCCTCGAAGGAGCCGGTCTCGATCGCCCCCGGCCTGGCCTGGCACCAGCGACCCAAGATCGCCTTCCAGTGGCTGTTCCAGCGCAAGGGGCTGGGCGCGACCAACCACTTCGAGGGCGGCGGCTTCTGTCGCTCCAACGAGGACGTCGACTACCCCAACCTGATGTTCCACTTCCTGCCGATCGCGATCCGCTACGACGGCACCAGCCCGACCGAGGGCCACGGCTACCAGGTCCACATCGGCCCGATGTACGCGGACACCCGCGGCTGGGTGCGGATCAGGTCCAGGGACCCACGCGTGCATCCCTCGATGCGGTTCAACTACCTCTCGACGCCGACCGACCGCAAGGAGTGGGTCGAGGCGGTCCGGGTGGCGCGCGACATCCTCAACCAGCCCGCGTTCGCGAAGTACAACGCCGGCGAGATCTCGCCCGGACCGTCCGTGGAGACCGACGAGGAGATCCTCGAGTGGGTCCGCGAGGATGCCGAGACCGCGCTGCACCCCTCCTGCACGGCGGCGATGGGCACCGGCGAGATGGCCGTGACCGACCCGCTCACGATGAAGGTGCACGGCACCGACGGCCTGCGGGTCTGCGATGCCAGCGTCTTCCCCTACGTCACCAACGGCAACATCTACGCACCGGTGATGATGGTGGCCGAGAAGACCGCCGACCTGATCCTCGGCAAGACGCCGCTGCCGCCGTCCGAGGCGCCCTTCTACAACTACCGCGAGGGCAGCCCGCTCCACCCCGAGCCGGCGGCCAGGACAGGTGAGCGGGCATGACCGTGCCGACCACTGACAGAGAGAGCATCGACGCACCCGGAGCTCCCGAGACCGCTGCCGACAGCCGGCCCGCCCTCGAGGTCGAGGGCCTGTGGAAGATCTTCGGCGCCAAGGCGGACAAGGTCATCGGCTCCGGCGACGCGGAGCTGTCCCGCACGGACCTGCAGGCCAAGACCGGCTGTGTCGCCGCGGTCAAGGACGTCTCCTTCGAGGTCCTGCCCGGGGAGGTCTTCGTGATCATGGGCCTGTCCGGGTCGGGGAAGTCGACGCTGGTCCGGCTGCTCAACCGGCTCATCGAGCCCACCGCCGGCAGCGTGGTCGTCAACGGCGAGGAGATCACCTCGCTCCCTTCCGGCAAGCTGCGCGACATGCGCCGCCGGCACATGTCGATGGTCTTCCAGCACTTCGGCCTGCTCCCCCACCGCAAGGTGATCGACAACGTGGCCTACGGCCTCGAGGTACGTGGCGAGGGGAAGGCCGCGCGCCGGCGCCGGGCCCAGGAGATGGTCGACCTGGTCGGCCTCTCGGGCTACGAGAACTCCTTCCCCGACCAGCTCTCCGGCGGCATGCAGCAGCGCGTGGGCCTGGCCCGTGCCCTCGCGGTCGACCCGCAGGTGCTCTTCTTCGACGAGCCGTTCTCCGCCCTCGACCCGCTGATCCGGCGCGACATGCAGGACGAGATCGTGCGGCTGCACCACGAGGTCGGCAAGACCATGGTCTTCATCACCCACGACCTCCAGGAGGCCATCAAGCTCGGGGACCGGATCCTGATCATGCGCGACGGCGAGATGGTGCAGCTCGGCACCGCCGCCGAGATCGTCGCCCACCCGGCCGACGACTACGTCCGCGACTTCGTCAGCGAGGTCCCCAAGGGGCACGTGCTGACCCTGCGCTACGTCATGCAGCCGGTACGCCCCTGGGACTCGCTCGACGGGCCCGCCATGGATCCCGACACGGTCGTGTGGAAGGCCGCCCGCGCGGCCCTGGCCTCCGCCCATCCGGTGCGCGTCGTCGAGAACGGCGAGCTGATCGGCATCGTCGACGACGAGGCCATCCTCCGCGTGGTGGTCGCCGAGGAGGAGTCGGTCACGAAGACCGGCCCCGAGACCGGCCCCGGCCCCGGGGCCGGGGCCGGGGCCGGGGAGGGAGTGGCATGTCCGCCTCGGCGCTCGA
>NZ_JBEYUV010000003.1:69215-125721 GCF_040643685.1 Nocardioides sp. NPDC047086 | reverse complement strand
CTTGCGGCGCGGGGGGTGGTGGGGGGGGGGGGTGGTGGGGGGGCCCTGCAGCGGCGCGCCCGCCCGGCCCCGGCGGCGGGGCCCGGCCCCCGGGGCCGGGGAGTGAGTGGCATGTCCACCTCGACGCTCGAACGTCCTGCCCCTGACGGCGGCACCCGCGACCAGGAGCCGGCCGGATCACCGGCGCTCGCGACGCTGCGCCGCCACTGGCGCGCGGCATCGCTGCTCGGCGTACTCCTGGTGTGGGTGGTGGCCTGGGCGCTCTTCAAGGATCAGTACACGCTGGTGATCGGGGGCTCCGCCCGCACCCCGGTCTTCGACTGGCTCGGCGACCGCAGCGCGTGGGTCGAGCAGGCCGCCGCGAGCGGCAGCAACGTGTTCATCAACCTCGCGGGCGCGGTCGCCGACCTCGTCGACAGCGTGTTCGCATGGCTCCAGGGGATCTTCACCGTCGCCCAGTTCCCACGCCCGCTTCCGCAGATCGGCTGGCTCGGCACGATCGCGGTGGCCGCCCTGGTGGCGTACGTCGCGGCGGGCTGGCGCACGGTCGCGCTGGTGGTGCCGTGCTTCCTCGCCTTCGGCGTGCTCGGCTACTGGAACGACGCCATCGACCTCCTGATCGTGACCTTCTTCGCGGTCGTTGTCTCGTGCCTCGTCGGCATCGCGATCGGTGTCCTGATGGCGCACAGCCGGCGCGTGTCCGCCCTGGTCACCCCGGTCCTCGACGTCATGCAGACGATGCCTCCGTTCGTCTACCTGCTGCCGATGAGCATCCTGTTCGGGATCGGTCCCGCGGCCGCGGTGATGATGACGCTGATCTACGCCGCCCCGCCGGTCATCCGGATCACCGCGCACGGCATCCGGTCGGTCTCCGGCCCGGTGATCGAGGCGACCGATTCGCTCGGTCAGACCGGCTTCCAGCGACTCTGGAATGTCGAGCTGCCGATGGCCAAGCGCACGATCATCGCCGGCATCAACCAGACCATGATGGCCGCGCTCTCGATGGCGACCATCGCGGCGTACATCGACAGCCCGGGCCTGGGCCAGCCGGTCCTCGACGGCCTCAAGCGCGGTCAGCTCGGCACCTCGTTCGTCGCCGGCATCGCGATCGTGATCATGGCGGTCATGCTCGACCGCTCGATGACCGCGGCCGGCTTCCGGGCCGAGCTCGCGGCCCGTGCCGGCGAGCGTGGTGGCCCGTTCCGCCGGATCGGGCTGGCCGTGGCAGGCATCGGCACGCTGGTCGCGCTCTACCTGTCCCACAACTACATCTGGGCCAACGAGTTCCCCTCGCAGCCCGACCTCGGCACGCCGCTGCGCAACGCGGTCGACCGGTTCGGCGAATGGCTGCGCACCGATCTGTCGCACCTGACCGACGGCATCCAGCGTGGGTTCACCGACTACGCGCTCAACCCGATCCAGAGCCTCTTCGCGGACTCCCCGTGGTTCGTGACGGCGGCGGCCATCCTGGCGATCGCCGCCGTGGTCGGTGGTCGACGCGCGGCTGTCGCGACCGTCCTCTGCCTGGGCATGATCCTCGGCCTCGGCCTGTGGAACCACGCCATGGAGACCCTCACCGCCTGCCTGGTGGCGACCGTCGTCGTGGTGCTGCTCGCGGTGGTTCTCGGTGTGCTGATGGGCCGCAGCAACCGGGTCGACGTGGGCCTGCGGCCCCTCCTCGACATGGGCCAGACCCTGCCTCCGTTCGTCTACCTCGTCCCGATCCTGATCCTGTTCGGCCCCAACCGCTTCACCGCGATGCTCGCCGGTGTCGTCTATGCCGCTCCGGTCGCGATCAAGCTGGTCGCCGACGGCGTACGCGCGGTCTCCCCGAACACGATCGAGGCCGCCGAGATGGCGGGCTCCTCCGCGTGGCAGATGATCACGAAGGTCCAGCTGCCGATGGCGCGCAGCTCGGTGCTGCTGGCCACCAACCAGGGCCTGCTCTACGTGCTGTCGATGGTGGTCATCGGCGGCATGGCGGGCGCCGGAGCGCTGGGCTTCGACGTGGTGACCGGCTTCCGCCAGTCCAGTGCCGTCGGCCGCGGCCTGGCCGCCGGGATCACCATCGTGCTGATCGGCATCATGCTCGACCGCATCACGACGTACGGCGCCCAGCGCGCGTCCGCCGCATCCCCAGATTCGCGGGCCTGAGACCCGGCGATGTTCCACATCCCTTTCCCGAGAGGCAACAGCATGGAACCCAAGCGCCCGCGCACCGTCGCGGCCGCCCTGGCCGGACTCGGCCTGGCCGTCACCCTGAGCGGGTGTGGCGGCGGGTCGATCGAGAACGCCACCGCCGAGGGCGACACCAAGTGCGACGATCTCGACGTCGCGATCAACCCATGGGTCGGCTACGAGGCCGACGCCCACGTGCTCGGCCACGTCGCGGAGACCCGGCTGGGCTGCACGGTCAACTACAAGGACCTCGACGAGCAGGTCTCCTGGAAGGGATTCGGCAGCGGCGAGGTCGACGTCGTCGTGGAGAACTGGGGCCACCCGGAGCTGCAGAAGAAGTACATGGCCGACCAGGGCGGTGACGGCTCGGCCGTCGACTTCGGGTCGACCGGCAACGAGGGCGTCATCGGCTGGTACGTACCGCCGTGGATGGCGGAGAAGTACCCCGACATCACGGACGGGAAGAACCTCAACAAGTACGCCTCCCTGTTCAAGACCACCGAGTCCGGCGACAAGGGCACGCTCTACGACGGCGACCCGGGCTTCGTCACCAACGACGAGGCACTGGTGAGCAACCTGAAGCTCGACTACAAGGTCGTCTACGCCGGCAGCGAGACCGCGCTGATCGAGGCGTTCCGCGACGCGGAGAAGAACAAGAAGCCGATGCTCGGCTACTTCTACGAGCCGCAGTGGTTCCTCAGCGAGGTCGAGCTGGTCAAGGTCGACCTGCCCGAGTACACCGACGGCTGCGACGCCGACCCGGCCAAGGTCGCCTGCGACTACCCGGTCTACGACCTGAACAAGGTCGTGTCGAAGGACTTCGCCGACTCCAAGAGCCCCGCGGTCGGTCTGGTCAAGAACTTCACCTGGACCAACGAGGACCAGAACCTCGTCGCGAAGTACATCGCCGAGGACCAGATGGACCCCGACGACGCCGCCAAGAAGTGGGTCGACGACAACGCCGACAAGGTGGACGCCTGGCTGAAGGACTGACCGCCCACAACTGGTCGTAGAACACGCACTGGCCCATTCACCCCCGACCGGGTGGGTGGGCCGCTGCCGTTCCCAGGTCGGCGAGGAGAGGGCGCGGGGTCACACGCGTCTCGTGTCGTAGGCCCACATCGCGATCTCGACGCGGTTGCGGGCGCCGAGCTTGATCATCAGCGAGGCGACGTGGGTCTTGACCGTGCTCAGACTGATGTAGAGCTCGGCGGAGATCTCGGCGTTGGTCCGGCCCCGCGCCACCAGCGCGAGCACCTCCTCCTCGCGCTCGGTGAGTCGCGTACATCCCCAGCGCGACGACGACCGTCACGAACGCCGTCCCCAGGACGATCTCCCGTCCCGAGCCCCACCGCACCAGGGAGTAGAGCAGGATCAGGACGGCCAGCATGGAGTAGAGGTCGAGGTCCCCGGCATGCGCGCTCAGCTGGAGGAGCGAGAGCACCCCGGCGACGCCCCACCCGACCACGGCGGCGACCAAGGGGCGGCCCCGCCGCCAGAGCAGGGCGGGGATCAGCGCCAGGGCGAGCACCGTCACCACGGGTCGCCAGGCCAAGTCCGGCCGCACGATGCCCTCGACCAGGGCGGCGACGGCGAACGCCCCCACCAGCAGCCAGTCGAGACGACCGACGGGTGGGACGTCAGCGGGCCGCGGCTCGTGCCAGATGGAACGCCGGACAGTGATCACGGCTCCAGCCTAGGGATCGGCACGCCTCGGCGTACCCACCAAAAGTACGAGAGCGAGGTCGTGCCTTCGGCCAGGCGAACTCCGGCCTCCTGGCGGATCTGCCCGCGGCCGGACGCAGCCATCGTGGACGTACCGATCCTCACCACAACGGAGCGCATGATGAGAACAAGCCAGCCCACCGCCACTCTGGAAGATCAGCCGATCCCGGTGCGAGTCAAGCTCGCCGCCGCCTGGACGAGCTTCATGTTCCTGTACGCCTACGTCGACATTCTCGGCTTCTACACGCCGGGGATGGTCGACGACATCCTCGACGGCAAGGTCTTCGAGTTCGACCTCTCCCAGACCTTCTCGATCACGGCGCTGACCATGATGGCCGTCCCGATCTTCATGGTCGTGCTGTCGACGACGCTGCCCGCACGGGTGAGCCGCACCGCGAACCTCGTCGTGGCCTCGCTCTACCTCCCCGTCACGGTGTTCAACGTGGCGGGTGGGTTCTACGTGTACTACTACGGCCTCGGGGTCGTCCTGGAGCTGACCCTGCTCGCCCTCATCGTGCGGTACGCCTGGACCTGGCCCCGCACCGCGGTATCGGCGAGCTTCTCCCCGGTCAGGTCCTGAACTCACGAAGGCCCGAACCTTTCGGTCCGGGCCTTCGTCTTGGAGTAGCGGGGACAGGATTTGAACCTGTGACCTCTGGGTTATGAGCCCAGCGAGCTACCGAGCTGCTCCACCCCGCGTCGCAAGAAGAACTCTACCGCGAACTGAGCCGAACCCAAATTCGAGGTGTCGGCCGACGCCAGTGCTGCGGATGAACCGGACCGCATCTCGAGCCGAAATCACGAGGGCCCGGACCTTTCGGTCCGGGCCTTCGTCTTGGAGTAGCGGGGACAGGATTTGAACCTGTGACCTCTGGGTTATGAGCCCAGCGAGCTACCGAGCTGCTCCACCCCGCGTCGCAAGAAGAACATTACACGCGGAGGGAAACGGACCCCTAATCGGAGGTGTCCTCAGCCTCCCGAGATGAGGTCGGCGGCCTGGTCGACCTTGTCCTGAGCCTCGGCGATGAGGCGCTCGCGCTCGGCGTAGTCGCCGGACTTGCCGGCCTCGTCGGCCTGGGCGAACAGGGCACGCGCGTCCTCGAGGAGCTGACCGACCTCACCCGGTGAGTCACCGGAGGAGGGTGGATCGGTCTCGGCCGGTTCCTCGTCGGGATCGGAGGCCGTCGGGGGCGTCGGGGCAGCGCCGGTCAGCGCGACCTCGAGGGCCTCGCTCAGCGTCGAACCGTAGCCGACCCGTCCGTCGTAGGAGACCAGCACGAAGGCCAGTTGCGCATAGCCCGAGGTCGAGGCGGTCGCCCGGCGGGCATAGATCGGCTCGACGTACAGGATGCCGTTCTTCGCCGTCGGATAGGTGATGACCTGACCCCACACCGGCGCCGAGCCGGAGCGGTTGAACGAGGCGACCTCGTCGGCGATCGCCTTGTCCGTACGGAACTCGTTGGAGACCATGCCCGGACCCTGGGTGTCGTCGGGGAAGCCGGTGGTGATCCGGATCTTCCCGTAGTTCTCCGAGGTGGCATCCGAGTCCACCGACATCATCGCCGCCAGGTTCGGACGGTTGTAGGGCACGAAGGCGGACGTCAGCGACCAGCGTGCGGTGCCCGAGCCGTCGTCGAGGAACATCCGGTAGGGCGTCTGCTGGTGGTTGTCGTCGTTCGGGTCCTCGGGCACGGCCCAACGCTCGTTGCCGGAGAAGAAGACGTCCGGGTCGGAGACGTGGTAGCGCGCCAGCTGGTAGCGCTGCACCTTGTAGAGGTCCTCGGGGTAGCGAAGGTGCTCCATCAGCTCCTTCGGGATCGACGACTTCGGCATCACGGTGCCGGGGAAGGCCGCCTCCCACGTCTGCAGGATCGGGTCCGCCTCGTCCCACTCGTAGAGCGTGACCGTGCCGTCATACGCATCCACGGTCGCCTTCACCGCGTTGCGCATGTAGTTGATCTCGTCGGTCGGCAGCGTCTGCACCCCGGCCGAGGTCTGGGTGGCGTCGTCGGTCATCGAGGCGAACGAGTCGCGCGCGGCCTGCGGGTAGCGGTCGGTGGTCGTGTAGCCGTCGACCACCCACTGGATCCGCCCGCCGACGACGACCGGGTAGACGTCGTCGTCGAGGGTCAGCCACGGCGCGACCTTCTGCACCCGCTCCTTCGGGGAGCGGTCGTAGAGGATCTCGGAGTTCTCGTTGACGCGCGAGGAGAGCAGGAAGTTCGTGGAGCCGAACTGGATGGCGTACATCAGCTGACGGAAGTTGGAGCCGATCGGGACACCGCCGGCACCTTCGTACGTCGTCCGGGTCTCGCCGTCCTCGGAGTTGTAGTCGAGCTCGACCGCGTTGCCCTTCGCGGGCTTCCCGACGATCGAGTACTCAGGCGAGTCCTCGCCGAAGTAGACCTTGTCCTGGAACTTGCCCTGGCCAGAGGTCAGGTCGTGCTGCCCGGTGCGGTCACCCTCGGCCCACTGCATCTGGTTCGACTCGGACTTGTCGTCGGCTCCGCGCATGTTGGCGTAGGAGGCGATCACGCCGTTGGAGTGGGTGTAGACCGTGTGCAGGTTGGTCCAGGTGCGGTCGGAGTCGGAGATCCCGGCCTGGTTGAGCTCGCGTACGCCGAGGACGACCGCCCGCTCCTTGCCGCCGACGTCGTAGGTGGAGATGTCCAGCGGCTCGTGCACCGAGTAGTAGGAGCGACCCTGCTGGACCTGCTCGAACTCGCGGTGGACGACCGCGGGATCGACGATCGGCAGCGAGGACGCGGTCTCGTCGAGCTGCTCCGGCGAGGCGCCGTCGGCCTCGGCCTGCGAGGTGTACTCGGTCACCTCGAGGTCGTCCTTGGAGATGCCGTAGGCGTCCTGGGTGGCCTTGATGTTGGCCGCCAGGTAGGGCTTCTCCTTGTCCTGCTCGCTCGGCCGGACCTGGAAGCCCTGCACGACCGCGGGCCAGATCATCCCGATCAGCAGCACCGAGATCGCGAACAGCGAGATCGCGATCGAGGGCAGCTGCCAGCTGCGCCGCCACATGTTGAGGATGAACAGCACGCCACAGATCACCGCGATCCCGAGCAGGATCTGGTTGGCCGGCAGCACCGCGTGCTCGTCGGTGTAGGTCATCCCGTCCAGGCGGGGGCCGGAGCCGTTGACCAGGTCGTAGCGGTCGACCCAGTAGTCGAGTCCCTTGACCAGCAGGATCAGCCCGAGCATCGCGCTGAGCTGGATCTGCGCGGAGCGGGTGAACCGGTCGCGCTGCGCGGTGAGCCGGATCCCGCCGTAGACGTAGTGCACGATCATCGCGCCGATGGTGCCGAGGATCAGCCCGGTCAGCGCGAAGTTGACCAGATAGTGCCACCACGGCAGGTCGAAGATGTAGAAGCCGATGTCCTTGCCGAAGAACTCATCGGTCTTGTCGAAGTCGCGCCCGTGGCGCCACATCAGATACGTACGCCAGTGGCCGGCGCCCGAGAAGCCCGCGAAGATCCCCGACACACCGGCGACGCCGACCAGGAGCCAGGTGCGGATCGGGGCGATCGCGTCGCGGTAGCGGTCCAGCCCACCGATGTCGTCGGCCGGGTGGAAGTAGGGACGGGTGCGGTACGCGAGCGCCGCGGGCAGCCCGATCATGATCGCCATCAGCACGAAGAAGATGACGAAGAGGGCCGTACGCGTCCAGAAGACCGTGCCGAAGACGCTGCTGAAGTCGATCGCGTCGTACCACAGCGCGTCGGTGTAGATCGCCGCGAAGGCGCTGATGCCGAAGAAGAGCACGATGACCGAGACGGCCGCGATCGCCAGCCATCGGTTGCGGCCGGTGCTCTGGGTGCGCGCCGGCGCCTGCGCCGGATCGTCGTCGTCAAACAGGCTCATTCTTCACCCTCGTTGTCTGGGTTCTCCTCAAGAGTGCCACGCAGCAGCTCGAGGAGCTCGGGGACCAGGTCGACGCCGCCGATGACCGACTGGTCGTCGTCGTGCGCCTTCAACCGCAGGGCACAGTACGTAGCACCAGCACGTGTCGCGCCGGCCACGATGCGTACCTCTTGCCGGTCGGGGTGCGCCTTGGCGAACTCCGCGGCCGCCTCGGCGTCCTCGGGGATCTTGCCGTCGGCGTCGGGGGGCAGCACCAGGCGCTCGACGACCGCGGCGCAGCCGGTGACCCCTTGCGGCCAGGCGGTCGTCTGGAGGACCTCCTCCAGCTGGGTCGTCACCGGCACCTGGTCCTGCTCGATCGGGGTCAGCGAGCCGTCCTGATCGGGAGCGTCCAGGCCCATCATCGTGGCCAGCGCCGGCTCGGCCTCGACCAGCGCGGCGGTGTCGACCAGGGCGAAGAGCCTCGCCGGCCCGTCCCAGCCCTCGCCGGCGACATGGGCCTCGATCTCGAGGACCGCCGCGGCCAGGGCGGGGTCGGTCTCCAGGTCGAGACCGCGGCTGAGCTCGGGGGTGGGCTCAGGGGTGTCGTTCATTTCGCGCTCCCACAGGTCGGCAGCTTGGCATTCGGGTCCTCGGTCCAGGTTTCGATCGCCTTGATGGCGTCATCGAGGGTCTCCACACGGGTCAGGCGCATGTCACCGTTCTCGGCTCCCTCGACGTCTTGGCAGTTGCCGGCGGGCACCAGGAAGAGCTCGGCTCCGTCCGAGGCCGCACCCGGGATCTTCTGCTGGATCCCGCCGATCGGGCCGACGTTGCCGTCACCGTCGATGGTTCCGGTCCCGGCGATCTTCTTCTCGCCGGTCAACGGGCCCTCGGTGAGGGTGTCGTAGACCGAGAGCGCCATCATCAACCCGGCGCTCGGTCCGCCGATCGCCGGGTCGAGGGTGATCTTGACGTCGTAGGGGAACTCGTAGGTCGCTCCCAGCGAGACGCCGATGAAGGCCTTGCCGTCCTTCTCGCCGGTCTTGATGGTCTGGGTGAGCGTCTTGTCCTTGCGCTCGACGGTCAGCTCGACCGGGTCACCGGGCTCGACCTTCTGCACCTCGGCGACGACCGCTTCGGGGGTGTCGACGGCCTTGTCGCCGACCTTGGTGATCACGTCGTCGGCCTTCAGCTTGCCGGCGGCCGGTGCGTCGTCGCTGACCTCGGCGACCGAAACCTCGTCGACGTCCTCACCGAGCTTGGTGAGCGCCGCCGCGATCGCCGCGTCCTGGGCGCTGGCCATCTGCACCTGCCCGGCCTCGCGGTCGTCCTCGACGGTGCCCTGGTCGGGGTAGGCGACCTCGCGCGGGTAGACGGCCTCGGTGTCGCTCATCCAGGCGCCGAGCAGGGTCCAGAGCCCGAGCCGGGCCTCGCGGGTGGTCTCGGAGACCGTGGTCATCCGCAGCTGCCCCTTGTCGCGGTAGCTCTTGTGACCCTCGACCTGAACGATGTCCTTGCCGTCGAACTCGCCCAGCACGTTCACCGTCGGGCCGGGGCTGTAGATCGTGTAAGGCAGCGGAACGACCCAGGCGATCACGATCAGGGCAACCACGAGCGGCAGGGCGACGAGACCGGCCAGGGTGCGCTGTGTCATAGCGTCACCTTCTCATTCGAGACCAAGTGCACCCTAAGGGCCCGTCCGAGAGACATCGCGGTTGACACGAACCGCGACTCCGGTCGATCTGTCGGGCGGCGGCTGGGGCGCTGCGTACTTCCTCGAGCGCTCGCGGGTCTTCGTGTTCTCCAGCGCGATCCCGAGGCGGCGTACGACCTCTTCGCGGTCCTGCTCGCGCCCCTCACGTCCGAGGAACGCGACCCAGGCCATCGCCAGCACAGTGATGACCGCAGAGGGTACGAGCCAGAGCAGGATGTCCACGGTCAGAGCCTATTTGGTGGGGTGGCGGCGCGCATCAGGGCGCGCCGACCCACTCGTCGGTGCCGTCGGTGAAGACCTGGTGCTTCCAGATCGGCACCTCGGCCTTGAGGGTGTCGATGAGGTCGCGCGAGGCGGCGAAGGCCTCGCCCCGGTGGCCGGAGGCGGTGGCCACGATGACGGCGATGTCGCCGATGTCGAGGTGGCCGGTGCGGTGGACAGCGGCGACACCCGCGACGCCGTGGTCGGCGGCCACCTTCTCAGCGACCTCGGCCAGGCGGTCCAGAGCGCTCGGATGGGCCTGGTAGTCGAGGCCGGTCACGCCCTTGCCCCCGTCGTGGTCACGTACGCGGCCGACGAAGAGCGTCACCCCGCCGGAAGCGTCGTCGTCGAGTGCGTCCAGCACCTCGGTGACATCGAGCGGGGTCTCCCGGATGTCGAGGAGCTTGACGGCGCCAATCTTCGGTTCAGCCATGGGACCCAGACTAGTGCTTGCTGACAGCGGGCTTCCGTAACCGCGTAGGCTGGACTTATGAGTCAGACCCCAGGTGGCCCCGACGAGCCGGAGGAGCCGGAGAACCCCTTCAAGGGCACGCCCTTTGAAGCGTTCTTCGGTGGTTTCCCCATCGGCGGCGTCGGTGGAGGCCCCGGCGGCATGCCTGACCTGAGCCAGATCTTCGGTCAGATCCAGTCGCTGCTACAGCCCTATGACGGTCCGCTCAACTGGGACGTCGCGATGGACCTCGCCCGCAAGGTCGCCGCGTCCTCGCCCGACCCGACGCCTTCTCAGAAGCAGAAGGACGCAGTCGCCGACGCGATCCAGCTGGCCGACCACTGGTTGGAGGACACCACGTCGTTCCCCTCCGGGGTGAAGTCCGCCACCGCTTGGTCGAAGGCCGAGTGGCTGGTCAACACCCTGGACGCGTGGAAACCGCTGATCGAGCCGGTCGCGGCGTCGACCGCGGCCGCGATGAGCGGCCAGCTCCCCGAGGACATGAAGGCCCAGATGGGTCCGATGATCGGGTTCGTCGGCAAGGCGATGGGCGCGCTGTACGCGAACCAGGCCGGCACCGGTCTCGGCCATCTCGCCGGCGAGGTCATCTCCGTCTCCGACATCGGCATCCCGCTGACCGAGCCCGGTCAGGCCGCGCTGCTGCCGGTCAACGTCGAGCCCTTCGCCGAGGGCCTGGGCGTCAGCACCGACGACGTGCTGCTCTTCCTGGCCCTGCGCGAGGCCGCCCACCAACGGCTCTTCGCCGGCGTGCCGTGGCTGCGTGACCACGTGGTCTCGGCCGTGACCGACTACGCGCGCGGCGTCGAGCTCAACATGGAGGCCATGCAGCAGCGCATCGAGGAGCAGATGCGCGGTCTGGACCTCTCCGCCATGCAGGACCCCTCCCAGCTGCAGAACATGTTCGAGGAAGGCATGTTCGAGGTTCCCGACTCTCCGGCCCAGAAGGCAGCGCTGGAGCGGCTCGAGATCGTGCTGGCGCTCGTGGAGGGCTGGGTCGACGAGGTCGTCGCCCTGGCCACCGCCGAGAGGATGCCGGTCGCGGCGCAGCTGCAGGAGGCCGTACGCCGCCGGCGGGCTGCCGGCGGTCCGGCCGAACAGACCTTCGCGACCCTGGTCGGTCTCGATCTCCGTCCGCGGCGGCTGCGGGACGCGGCCGCCCTGTGGGGCTCGCTGCGCACCCGGCAGGGCATCGAGGCCCGCGACGGCGTCTGGATGTCCCCGGCGCTGCTACCCACCTCGGCCGACCTCGACGACCCGCTCGGCTTCCGCGAGGGCGCCGAGGCTCCCGATGTCGACTCGATCGACTTCGACGCGGAGCTCAAGAAGCTGCTCGGCGGAACTGAGTCCGACGACCCCGGCGACAAGTGAGTCTGCACGCTGACGCGCTCGCGACCCTGCGGGCGTGGAGGGCGCCGTCCGCTCCGCAGGAGAGCTTGCGGCAGCGCTACGTCTCCCATCTCGAGGCCGAGCCGACCGGCGTCTTCAAGTCGTGCGTACCCGACCACCTGACGGCCTCGTGCGTGGTGCTCTCCGACGACGGTTCCTCAGTACTGCTGACCCACCACCGCAAGGCGCGACGCTGGTTCCAGTTCGGCGGTCATCTCGAGTCCGATGACCCGACGTTGTGGGCGGCTGCCGCTCGCGAGCTGCGGGAGGAGTCCGGGGTCGCCGGGCTCGAGCCGCTCGCCGGCGTGGTGCAGCTCTCCGAGCACCCGGTGCCCTTCTGCGCTCCCTCCGGCGATGTCCACCACCTCGATGTGCGCTTCCTGGCCGTCGCTCCCGCCGGCGCGGTTCCGACGGTGAGCGAGGAGTCGCTGGACGTACGCTGGTGGCCGGTCGACGCCATCCCCGATCCCGAGCCGGAGATGATCGAGCTCATCAAGCTCGCCCAATCCCGCCGAGTCGGCGCATCTTGACACGATTCCCTGCCGAGTCGGCGCGTCATGACGCGCCGACTCGGCAGGGTCAGTCGATCTCTTCGACGTCGTCGTCCTCGCCCGGAGGGGCGGGGAGCTTGGCGGCGGCGGACCAGCCGGCCAGGTAGCCCTTGGCGCGCTCGGCCTGGGGGTAGCGGTCGACCCACGCCCAGAAGGCTTCGTTGTGCTTGGCCTCGAAGAGGTGGGCGAGCTCGTGGACGAGCACGTAGTCGACGACCCAGCTCGGCATCCCTCGGAGCCGGTCGCTGAGCCGGATCGAGCGGTCACCCGGGGTGCACGAGCCCCAGCGACTGTTCTGGTTGTCGACCCAGCGTACGGAGTCGGGCTTGGCCAGGCCGCCGAAGTACTGGTCGCTCAGCGCGGCCGATCGCCGCATCAGATCATCGTCGCTGGGCTTGCGACGCCGCTCCGCCTTCTCCAGGCGGGCGACCATCTGCTCGACCCACTCGGCCTCCTCCCGCTGGGACATGGCCGCCGGGATCATCACGATGATCCGGTCGCCGTCACGGTAGGCGGAGACCGTACGCCGACGCCGCTTGCTGCGTCGCACCTCGATCTCCGGGCCGTCCATAGGTCAAGAAACTACCTGTTCGCCCAGGCCAGCAGGCGATCCCGCGGCCAGGTGTTGATGATCCGTTCCTCTTCGATACCAGCCGTTTCGGCTCGTTCGCACCCCAGGACGAGGAAGTCGAGCTGCCCCGGAGCGTGCGCGTCCGAGTCGATCGAGAAGAGGCAACCGGCGTCGCGCGCGAGCTCGAGGAGCTTGGTCGGCGGGTCCCTGCGCTCGGGCCGGGAGTTGATCTCGACCGCGACCCCGTGCTCGGCGCACGCCTCGAAGACCTTGCGGGCGTCGAACTGGCTGCCGGGCCGGGTGCCGCGGTTGCCGGTGACCAGCCGGCCGGTGCAGTGACCGAGCACGTTCATCCGGGTCGTGGAGACGGCCGTGACCATCCTCTTGGTCATCTGCTCCTTCTCCATCTTGAGCTTGGAGTGAACGCTGGCGACCCGCAGCTGGAGCTTGGCGAGCATCTCGTCGGTCTGGTCGAGGCTGCCGTCGTCGAGGATGTCGACCTCGATCCCCTTCAGCAGGGTGAACCCGTGTCCGGCGAGGTGGTCGTTGACGGCATCGACGACGCCGAGCTGGCGCTCCAGGCGGGCGGCACTGAGACCGTTGGCGACCGTCAGCCGCGGACTGTGGTCGGTGAGCACCAGATACTCATGGCCCAGCTCGATCGCGGTGAAGGCCATCTCCTCGATCGGCGACCCGCCGTCGGACCAGTCGGAGTGGCTGTGCAGATCGCCGCGGAGCCTGCTTCGCAGCCTCTCCCCCGCTCCGGCAGCCGTCAACGGACCGCCGTGGACGCGTTCGGTGTCCAGCAGCCGCTGCGGAACTTCGCCGCGCGCGGCCTCGGTGATCACCTTGGCCGTGCTGGCACCGACCCCGGTCAGCTCGGTCAGGGTGCCCTCGGCCGCCCGACGGCGTACGTCCTCCTCGGAGAGGGGAAGGATCGCGGCCGCTGCGGCGCGGAACGCCTTCACCTTGTAGGTGTCCTCGCGACCGCGCTCGAGCAGGAATGCGATCCGACGCAGGGCTGCGACGGGGGACAACGGCTCGCCTACCAAATCTTCCTCCAACTATTTTTGTCCTCCACAACCGATGGAGAATGCTTTTCCCAGGTCAAGGTCTGGATTCAACCGAAAACTCTCCGTCCCGTCACCTTGGTTACTCACAGGAAAGCGGATGTCTTCCACTGGCTGTCCCCAAGCAAAGCGGGGTTGTCCACATCTTGTCCACAAGCAACACGGAGTGGGACGTTGACGCACTCCCTCATCCTCTTTAGGTTCGATGTCAGTGGGACCCCCGGCGCCGCCGGACGGCCTTCGCAAGGGGAAGGCGAAGGACGATCCAGGCACCGGGGGTCCCTCCATTCTTCGGCTCCCGTCCCAGACCTTGGCGGGAGCCTTCGACGGACCTTCGATACGTCTTCGAAAGCCCCGAATCCCTTGGTATGACGCCAACACGCCGACACTCGCTTGATAGCCCGTGTTGCCGCCGGAAGCGCCGTGTGTCGTAGGGTCGAGGTGGCTCGTCAGACGAGCTTCCGACGGGCTTCCCTGACAACCCCGTCGCGACGACCAGTTACATAAAGGCAAGGAGGCCGTCATGGCGGAGACCTGGAGCGGCGAGTTCTACTGCGTGAAGTGCAAGGAGAAGCGCGAGGCGACCGGTGAGATCCGGGTGAACGACAAGGGCACCAAGATGGCCAAGGCCGTCTGCCCCGTCTGCAGCACCAACCTCAACCGCATCCTCGGTAAGGCCTGACCACTCAGTTCATCCTGAGCCCACGCGGCGGCGTCCCCGGCATGTCCGGCGGCGCCGCTGCCACGTTTTGCCGAAGCGTCAGCCCCGTCGAGCGAAGCGTCAGCCCCGTCGAGCGAAGCGTCAACCGAGTGCCAACTCGGCCGACGCGCGTGACGCCTCGGGAGGTTATCCACAGGCCTTGTGGATTGTCGGTGCGGGAAATCTCGGCCGGTGTGAGACTCCCGGCATGAGCATGCGCTACCGGATTCGGCCGGGGTACGTGGCCGTACGACGTGATGAGACCCGACTCCAGATCGGCATCGACCCGCCACGGCGGGCGATCGTGCAGGACGGCGCGGAGGTACGTCGCCTGCTGACCGACCTCGCCGCCGGCCGGGCGGTCGAGCCCGACCACCTGCCCGGGCGGCACGCGATGCAGCAGCTGGGCAACGCCGGCCTGCTGATGGATGCGGACGGCGGCGACCCGCCACCCCGGGTGGGCTTCGACGGTCCGCCTGCCCTGCTCTCGGCGGCACGGGCGCTGATCGGACCGGCCCCGGCGACGCCGAGCGCCCCGGACATCGTCGTGCTCCTCTCCGAGGGGCCGCTGGACCGCGAGCGAGCAGACGAGATGGTGCGCGAGGGCCGGGCACACCTCGTCGTCGAGAGCGGTCCCGACACCTGGACGGTGGGCCCGCTGGTCGTCCCCGGGGTCACCGCCTGCCTCCGCTGCGTCGACGCGACCCGCGCCGAGGAGGACGAGCGGCGTGCCGTGGTCGTGAGCCAGCTCGTCGGCAACGAGGTGCCGAGCGACCCGCTGCTGCAGTCCCTCGCGCTCTCCTGGGCCGTACGCGACGCCCGCACCTACCTCGCCGGACGCACCCCGGCCTCGTGGTCGGCGTCGGTGATCCTCACCCGTGAGGACCCGCCCACCGTCCGATCCTGGCTGCGGCATCCGTACTGCGGCTGTGCCTGGGACCTGATCGCCTCAGCCGGAACGGAAACAGGAACGGGCGAACCGGCTTGACCTCCGCAGACGCCTCCGGCACCCTTGCGGACATGGTCACGAAGAGCGCGCTGCGACGACGAGGCATGGGTCTCTGACCCCGCCCTCGCGTCAGCCTGCCCTCTTCACCTCCTAGGACCACTCTCGTGCACGAGCACACTCTTGCCCTGTCCGCATGCCTGCAGGACGCCGTCGTCGCCTGCTTCGGCGAGGCCTACGCCGGCATCGATCCCGAGCTGCGCCCGGCCACCCGGCCCGAGTTCGGCCACCTCCAGTCCAACCTCCCGCTGCGGCTGGCCGGTCTGCTCGGCCTGGCGCCGCGGGAGATCGGCGCCCGCCTCATCGACGCACTCGATCTGGGAGACATCTCGACAAGCTCGATACATCGCCTCGGCACCCTCGAGCTGGCCGGGGCCGGTTTCCTCAACCTCACCTGGTCCCCCGACGTCCTCGGCGCGGTCGTCGGCGACCTGCTGACCGACCCACGCCTGGGCGTGCCCGAACCGGAGAGCCCGACTCGGGTCGTCGTCGACTACTCCTCCCCCAACGTCGCCAAACCGATGCACGTCGGCCACTTGCGCTCCACGGTCATCGGCGACTCCCTGGCCAGGGTGCTGGCCTACGCCGGCCACGACGTCGTGCGTCAGAACCATCTCGGCGACTGGGGCACCCAGTTCGGCATGCTGGTCGAGGAGCTGCTCGGGGAGGGTCTCAGCGCCCCGGCGAGGGTCGCCGGCCTTGACATGACCGAGCTGCTCGCCCTCTACCGGCGGGCCAAGGCACGCTTCGACGACGATCCGGGCTTCGCCGGCTCCGCCCGCCGGCGGGTGGTCGCGCTCCAGTCCGGCGAACCGACGACCCTCGCGCTCTGGCGGGCGCTCGTCGACGCCTCGATGGCGGAGTTCGACGCCACCTACAGCCGGCTCGGCGTACTCCTGGACGAGGACGACTTCGACGGCGAGAGCCGCTACAATCCGCAGCTTCCAGGCGTGGTGGACGATCTTCGGGCATCGGGTCTGCTGACCGAGTCGGCCGGCGCCCAGGTCGTCTACCCCGACGGCTTCACCGGCCGCGACGGCACACCGCTGCCGCTGATCGTACGGAAGGCCGACGGCGGCTTCGGGTACGCGGCCACCGACCTCGCCACGATCCGGCACCGCGTCGAGGACCTGGCCGTGGACCGGGTCGTCTACATCGTCGACCACCGGCAGAGCCAGCATTTCGAGATGATCTTCGCCGTCGCCCGGGCCGCCGGCTGGCTGCCCGACTCCGTCGAGGTCCAGCACATCGGCTTCGGCACGGTCCTCGGCACCGACGGCCGGCCCTTCAAGACCCGCTCGGGTGAGACGGTCACGCTCACCTCGCTCCTCGACGACGCCGAGGAGGCCGTCGCCGAGCGCTACGACAACCCCGAGGTCGTACGCGCCGTGGCCAATGCCGCCGTGAAGTACGCCGACCTCTCCAACCACCTCGCCCGCGACTACGCCTTCGACCTCGCCCGGATGTCGGCCACGACCGGCGAGACCGGCCCGTACCTGCAGTACGCCCACGCCCGGGTGTGCAGCATCCTCGCGCAGGCCCCGCAAGAGACGTACGCCGTCGCCACCCTGTCCCACTCGGCCGAGCAGCGGCTGGCGCTGGAGCTGGGCGGGTTCGCGCCGGTGGTCGCCAAGGTCGCCGACACCTTGGAGCCTCATCACCTGACCGCGTACCTCTATGGTCTGGCGACCGCCCTGACGGCGTTCTACGAGAACTGTCCGGTGCTCAAGGCGGAGGGTGAGGTCAGGCAGACCCGGCTCGCGTTGTGCGAGGCGACCCGGCGAGTGCTGTCAGAGGGACTCAGGCTCCTCGGGATCGAGGCGCCGCAGAGGATGTGAGCCTGGTGGTCACGCCCACCAGTCGGAGTCGAGCTTGGCTTCCATGGAGCGCACGTGACGTCGCGAGCAGGCCTCGCAGAACGACTTCGAGCGCCCACGCTCAACCGCGGTGGTCCACGCGAGGAGGCGGTTGGGATCGGCCTCGTAGCATCCGCAGAAATCGCAGGTCTTCATGCCTCAACGATAGGTCGAAATCCTGCGGTTCCGAGGGCGCAACACCGAAATTCTGCGTCACCTGGATGTCAGGTTCTTGTTACCTCGGAGAAGGCAGGACACAGGTGGCATCGAGGCCCAGAACATGGTTGAGACGACCGAACGCCAGCCACGATCCGAGGCACATGCTGAGCTCGACGATCTCGGCATCGGTGTAGTGGGCCGACATCCGGTCCCAGAAGTCCTGGTCGATGCCGTGGTGGTCGATCGCGTAGCGCTCCGCGTACTCGGCGGCGAGCCGGGTTCGGTCGTCGAAGGCGTCCGTCGTACGCCAGTCCTCGACCGCCGCAGCGAACGAGTCCTCGACCTTCTCCCCGTCTCGCTCGGTGCGCCAGTCGAGACAGAAGACGCACCCGTTGATCTGGGCGATCCGCAGCCGGGCGGCCTCGAACTCGCGGAGCCCGAGCGTGGTGTGCTCGTAGACGGCGAGGGAGAGGCCGGCGGCGGCCGGGCCGATCCCGGGGACCATCGAGCCCCAGACGTACGTGATCGGGTCCTGCCCCTCGGGGACGTCGATGATCATGCGGTCACACCTTCCTGGACGATCTTGGCCGCGCCGAGCTTGCCGGTCGCCGGACGGAGCGGGACGTCGAGCGCGTCATAGAGGCCGGGGTCTGCGTCGATGAGCCACTCGATCGCGCCGACCAGCCGTCCGACCGCGGTGGCATTGCCGCCGGCCGCACGGTTGCCGGACCTGTCGGTTGCCTCGACCGTCACCTCGATCCGCGGGTCGCCCTCGATGATCACCCGGTGAGCGCCGTCGCCGTCGGGTGGCGTCGGCCAGTGCGGGGCACAGGAGGGATGGATCCGGGTGACGTGCTCGACGACGATGAGCGGCTCACCACCGACGATCCCCTGGACCTCGAAGCGCACCGCACCCTGGGTGCCCTTCTCGAAGTCGCCCATCGACGCGGTGGTCACGGTCTCGTCCAGCGGCAGTCGCTCGACGGTCTCCCGGATCTCGTCGAGCTCGACCTCGAGCCCGCGGGCCAGCAGCCGGACCTGGCCGCCCCACACCATGGTGGGCACGGTCTCCATGAGCATCGGGGCGTCGTAGTCCATCGGCTGGCCCATCCCGACGAGATAGCGGACGGAGTCGGGCTGGTCGTAGGTGGAGTAGTCGAAGATCTCCTGGCACCGGACGACGTCCACGGTGCTGCCCAGGCCGCTGACCAGGAGGGGCAGCACGTCGTTCCCCCACCCGGGATCGACCCCGGAGACGAAGAGCGACCCGCCGCCCTCGGCGATGGCGGCCAGCACCGGCTCACGCATCTCCGGCGGGGCGTTGCGCTGGTCGTAGAGCGCGTAGAGGGCGGGCGTGACCACCACGGCCCCGGCCCCGAGTGCTCGCACGATGTCGGCGAGAGCCTCGTCGGGACGGATGTCGCCGGACGCGGCGTACACGATCGCCTGCGGACGCGTCGCGAGCACCGAGTCGATGTCGTCGGTGGCGGCGACGTTGATGTGACGGCCGAGCTCCGCGAGGTCACCCGCGTCCCGGCCGACCTTGTCGGGGTCGTGGACGAGCACGCTGGTCAGCTCGAGTCGTGGGTGTGCCTCGACCGCCCGGATGGCGAGCCGACCGATGTTTCCCGTGCCCCAAACGCATGCGGTGACCATGCGACCTCCCTGTCGATGTATCTTGCCGGTCTTCATGAATGTTGCGAAACCTCTGACACCCCCACCGGCATACTAGAACATGTTCTAGCAATCAGTGATGAAAAGGGAGGTCATCTTGAGCAACACACCACGAGAGGACAGGTCGCGGGGCCTGTCACGCCGAGGGTTCGTGCTCGGCGCAGGCTCACTGGCTGGGGTCGGAATGCTGGGAGGAGCATTCGGAACCAGCCCGACGTGGGCCACCGCGGCGCCGTCGTCGATCGGCAACGGTGCGCAGGTGCCGGTGCTGGTCATCGGCACCGGCTACGGCGGCTCGGTCGCGGCCCTGCGGCTGGCCCAGGCCGGCATCAACGTTCACATGGTCGAGATGGGCCAGGACTGGGCCACCGTCGCACCCGGGAGCGACGGCAGGATCCATCCGAAGATCACCAGCCCAGATCACCGCGCCTTCTGGATGCGCACCCGAACCAAGCAGCCGCTCAGCAACTTCCTCGGGTTCCCCATCGACAAGGACATCACCAAGCATGCCGGCATCCTGGACGCCGAGGACTTCGCCGGGATCTCCGTCTACCAGGGGCGCGGCGTGGGCGGCGGCTCGCTCGTCAACGGAGGCATGGCCGTCACGCCAAAGCGGGAGAACTTCGGAGCCATCCTCCCCTCGGTCGATGCCGCGGAGATGTACTCCACCTACTACCCGCGGGCCAATGCCGCTCTCGGCGTCGGATCCGTCGACCCGGACTGGTTCGAACGGACCTCCTACTACCAGTACTCGCGCGTGGGCCGGAAGCACGCTCAGCGCTCGGGCTTCGCGTGGACGTTCGTCCCGGACGTGTACGACTGGAACTACATGGTCTCCGAGGACAACGGCAGCGTCCCGAAGTCGGCGCTGGCCCAGGAAGTCATCTACGGGAACAACTACGGCAAGAGGACGCTGCCGAAGACGTACCTCGCCCAGGCCGCCGCGACCGGGAAGGTCACGATCTCCTCCCTGCACCGGGCCACGTCGGTCCAGCCCGCCGCAGCCGGTGGGTACGACGTCGTCCTCGAGCAGATCAACACCGCCGGCGACGTGGTGGCCACGAAGACGGTCAACGCGGGCAAGGTGTTCTTCGCGGCCGGCAGCGTCGGCACGAGCAAGCTGCTGGTGAAGCTGAAGGCGACCGGCGCGCTGCCCGCACTGAACAGCGACGTCGGCCAGGGATGGGGCGACAACGGCAACGTGATGGTCGGGCGGGCCAACCACATGTGGGACGCCACCGGTGACGTGCAGTCGACGATTCCGTGCTCGGGCATCGACAACTGGGACGCCGGTGGCGCCTTCGCCGAGGTCGCGCCGCTGCCTGCCGGTCTCGAGACGTTCGCGTCCTTCTACCTCGCGATCACCAAGACCCAGCGCCGGGCGGCATTCAGCTACAACCCGACGAGCGGAAAGGTCGACCTGTCCTGGCAGACCGCGTGGAAGCAGGACTCGATCACGATGGCGAAGACCATCTTCGACAAGATCAACAAGACCGAAGGGACGATCTACCGGACCGACCTGTTCGGCACGAACAAGATCTGGGGTGACCACCTGACCTACCACCCGCTGGGCGGCGCCGTCCTGAACCGGGCGACGGACAACTACGGTCGGCTCCACGGATACAACGGTCTCTACGTCATCGACGGCTCGCTCATCCCCGGCAACACGAGCGTCAACCCGTTCGTCACGATCACCGCCCTCGCGGAGCGGAACATCGAGAGGATCATCGCCACCGACCTCTGATCGGGGCGGGGCTCCGAACACAGGACCGGCCAGTCCGAGGGTTTCTCGGACTGGCCGGTCATCTTCCACACCCGCGATCAGAGGGGTGAGGCTTGGGGTCCCATGGGGGACTTACAGCGCGCGGGCAAGAGCCAGCTTCGCCTGGACGGCGGCTCGCTCGGCCTTGCGGCCCAGGCGAGCGGCCTTGACGAGGGCATGGCCTCGCCGCAGTTCACGCGCCTCTCCCAGGCGCGCGGCCATTTGCGCGCGCGCCAGGTCTTCGTAAAGCAAGTTCATCTGAGTGCTCCGTACTCGGTTGGTGTTCATGTCTGGTAGTTCTCCTGCTGGTCAGCGGGCTCCGGCGCCCGTGGTCATCACAATCGTGTTCATGGCTGTTGCCTTTCGTCGTTGAAACGGCTGCTGGTGTTGCTGGTGTTCGGTTGCTCAGGCGGCGTCCTTGCGGGGCCTGCCACGGGGCCGCTTGCGGGGGATCACCTTCCCCTGCAGGAGCAGCTGGCCGCCCCAGACGCCCCAGGGCTCACGCCGGTCGAGGGCGCTGGCGAGGCAGAGCGGCTGCACGGGGCAGGTCGCGCAGAGCGTCTTGGCGAACTCGACGTCGGCGGGAGACTCGGCGAACCACAGCTCCGGGTTGTTGACCCGGCAGGGCAGCTGGTCCTCGTCGTAGCGGTTGGCGCGGTCATGGAGAACGCCGAGAGTGACCTCGGGCTCGAGAATGCTGGTCATATGTACACCTCCTTTGTGACTGATCGCGGGTTTTGAGAAACAGAAAGGCCGCGGATCCCGGGTTTCGGGTTCCGCGGCCTGGAGGCTGCTGTGACTACGTGGTTCTACGTAGTCGGACAGCTCCAGGCTCGAATCCCGTGGGACTTGACCTTGATGGCATCCGCCTGCGGGGACACGAGTCCCTCGACGCGCATGCCGTAACCGGCGCCCGTAAAGGCACCAGCAGCCGGGGTGGACAGCTCGGGGTGGCCGCACGCGGACATGGCGATGCCATTGATCGGCGTCTTGATCGTGGAGATCTTCATCAGGGCCACCTCCTTCGGGGCTGTCGGGCGCGCCTCAGCGACGCGCGGTTTTACTTGATGAAGGAACAGTAACCGGCCGGGCAGGTCGGCCGCAAACGATTAAACCCGTTGATTTCGAGGAATTTCCGTGAAGGACTTTCACGCCTCCGCGGTGATCACCTGAAGGACTTCCGATCCGTACGTCTCGACCTTGCTGCGGCCGATGCCGGCGATGCGCTGCAGATCCTGGAGAGTCCCCGGCTTCTGCTCGGCGATCTGCTCCAGCGTCGCGTCGGTGAAGACCACGAACGCGGGCTTGCGGATGGCCTCGGCGGTGTCCTTGCGCCACTGCTTCAGCCGGCCGTAGAGCTCCTCGTCGTACGGCGCGTCGCAGCCTTCGTGACGGCCCATCCGCTTCTCGGCCGCCGAGCCGAGCGGCCCGCCGCACGCCTTGCACATCCGCGCCTTCCCGGAGCCGGGGCGCCGCGTCGGCGCCGCGGACCGAGCCGGCCGCAGCGGGTCGAGGAACCGCGACGGCCTGCGCCGCGCGGCCTGGCCCGGCTGGCGGGCCAGCGCCCAGGACAGGGTCAGGTCCACCCGCGCCCGGGTGAGGCCGACGTAGAGCAGCCGTCGCTCCTCCTCGATCTCGGCCGGGGTCGGCTCCTCCCCGCGGAGGATGAACGGCATCGTGCCGTCCTGGAGGCCGACCAGGAACACCGAGTCCCACTCCAGTCCCTTGGCGGCGTGGAAGGTCGCCAGGGTCACGCCCGACGGCACCGGCGCGTGCTGCTCGGCCGCACGGCGGTCGAGCTCGGCGACGAGCCCCGCCAGGTCGCCGCCGGCCGCGGAGAAGGTGCGCGCCTGGTCGATCAGCGCCTGCCACGACTCCCAGCGGTCGCGGGTCTGCCCCCGGCCTTCGGGCGGCTCGGAGGTCCAGCCCATCCCGGCCAGGATCCCGTGCACCGACTCCAGCAGCTCATCACCGATCACGGCACCCTGGCCGCCTCGCGCCGCACCGCGGATCCGGGTCACCGCCTCGCGGACCTCGGGCCGGTCGAAGAACCTGGCTGCGCCGCGCAGGACGTAGGGGATCCGGCGCGCGGTGAGCGCGTCCTCGTAGGCCTCCGACTGGGCGTTGATCCGGAACAGGATCGCCATCTCGTGGTAGGGCTTGCCGGACTGGTGCAGGCGCAGGATCTCGGCGGCGACACCCTCGGCCTCGGCGACCTCGTCGGGCTGCTCGACGTGCTCGACGGCCGGCCCGGAGTCGCGCTGCGCCTGCAGCTGGACACCGGCGCTCGGCGTACCTTCCAGGATCTTGTTGGCGGCCTTCACGATCTGCGGCGAGGAGCGGTAGTTGCGGACCAGCTCGACCGAAGTGGCTTCGGGGTGCTTCTTCGGGAAGTCACGCAGGTAGGCGGCGTCCGCGCCGGCGAAGGTGTAGATGGTCTGCGCCGGGTCGCCGACGACGCAGAGTTCGCTGCGTCCGCCCAGCCACAGGTCGAGCAGCGCCGACTGCAGCGGCGACACATCCTGGAACTCGTCGACGGTGAACCACTTGTACTGCCGCCTGACCTGCGCCGCGACGCGCTCGTCGTGCTCCAGGAGGCCGGCGGTCAGGAGCAGCACGTCCTCCATGTCCATGCGCGCCTGGGTGCGCTTGACGTCCTCATAGGCCGCATAGATGTGTCCCACCATCGACGGCGTCAGCCCGCCGACCTCACGGCCCCGCGCCTCGGCCGACTTCGGGTAGTCGTCGGGGTGGACGTTGGACACCTTCGACCACTCGATCTCCGAGGCCAGGTCGCGCGCCTGGGCCTGGTCGACGTTGATCCGCTGGCGCTGCGCGGCCGCGCGGATGAGCGGGATCTTCGACTCGGTCAGGTTGGGCAGCTCGGTGCCGTAGACCTTCGGCCAGAAGAACCGCAGCTGGCGCAGCGCGGCGGAGTGGAAGGTGCGCGCCTGGACCGCGCCGGCGCCCATCGCGCGCAGCCGCTGCCGCATCTCCCCCGCTGCCCGGGTGGTGAAGGTGACCGCGAGGACCTCCTGGGGCGCGTAGACCCCGGTGGCGACGCCGTAGGCGATCCGATGGGTGATCGCCCGGGTCTTGCCGGTCCCCGCACCCGCCAGCACCCGGACCGGACCCCGCAGTGCCTCCGCCACCCGGCGTTGCTCGGGGTCGAGGGCGGCGAGGAGGGACTCGGGGGTCATGAGCGGGAAGAACTCCTCGGGGTGGGAACGTTGTGCCTTGCAGGCCAACACTATTGGCTCGCACCGACAGTTCTGATGAGGAGAGCCCCGATGAGCAGCTTCACGATGTACACCACACCCTGGTGTGGATACTGCCAGCGACTCAAGGGGCAGCTCGGCCGTGAAGACATCACCTTCGACGAGGTCGACATCGAGCAGATCCCCGAGGCCGCTCAGATCGTCGAGCAGGTCAACGGCGGCAACCAGACCGTCCCGACCCTCGTCTACTCCGACGGCACCGCGATGACCAACCCGTCGATCGCTCAGGTCAAGGCCAAGCTCGCCGAGCTGGTCTGACGCCGGTCACCACGAGCCGGGCAGCTCCGCGCCGTACCACTCCTCGATCAGCGAGCGGCTGATCGAGATACCGCTGGGCAGCTTGACGTCACCGCTCTCGGCGACCGCGGCGAGCTCCGCGCGGGTGAACCAGCGCGCCTCGCGGATCTCGTCCTCGTCGACGGTGATCCCGGTCGACGCCGCGCGCGCGAAGAAGCCGAGCATCAGGCTGGCCGGCAGCGGCCAGGGCTGGTTGCCGAAGTAGTCGACCTGCCCGACGCGTACGCCGACCTCCTCCGCCACCTCACGACGGACCGCGTCCTCGAGCGACTCCCCCGGCTCCACGAAGCCGGCGAGGGTGGAGAAGTTGGGCGCGGGCCAGCGGGTGTGGTTGCCGAGCAGGCAACGCTCCTCGTCGGTCCCTGGCTCCCCCGTCGTCACCAGCATGATCACCGCGGGGTCGGTGCGCGGGAAGGTCAGGTGTCCCTCCGCGCAGGCCAGCTCGTGACCGGCCGCGCGCGGTTCGAGCCTGCCGCCGCACCGGGAGCAGAACCGGGTCGCCCGGTGCCACTCGGCCAGGCCGATCGCGTGCATCAGGAAGCTCGCCTCGGTCGTGTCGGTGAGCATCGCGGGGAAGAGCCCGCGCAGGTCACGCCATGACTCGCCGGCCTCCTCCCGTCCGGTGAGCACCGCGAATCTCGCCCCCTCAGGGGTGTCGCCGAGGAGCAGCCGGATCCCGTCCGGCGATTCCGCGGGCGTACGCCACCTCACGCCGGCCTCGCCTGACGGCTCGACCCTGTTGCCGGCGACCACGAGGACCTTCGTCGTCTCCTCCGACCAGGCCTTCTCGACCCAGCTGTCGTCCGCGCGCAGATGGCCGGAACGGTCGTGGGGATCCTGAGTGATTCGCAGATGGATGGGCAGCTTCGGGGAGTCCACCCGTCAGAGCCTATGAGGTGGGTATATGTTCCGCCGCGTGGATCGGTTCTGGCGCATCGCCGCTGTCGTCTCCGTCGTGGTCGCTCTCGCGATCAACGTCTACATCGCGTGGGGCTCCAGCCTCTCGTTCATGTACGACGAGATCGGCACCGTCATCCACGGACGGACGGTCCTCGGACTCGACTCGCCGCAGCTGAACACCCCCGGCTACTACCCCGGCTGGGGCGTGCTGCTGGCACCGTTGTGGCTGGTCACCTCGGATGTCTTCACGTTCTACCAGGGTGCGATCGTCGTCGGTCTGGTGATCAGCATGCTCACGATCTGGCCGCTGGCCCGGGTCGCGGTGCGGCTCAGCGGGGTCACCCCGGCGCAGGGCGTGGTCGCCGGCGCCATCGTGATGGCCCTGCCGCCCCGCGCGATCCAGGCCGACTACATCCTGTCCGAGCGGCTGGTCACGCTCCTCGTCGTCCTGGCGACCCTGGCCGCGTTCCGGCTCTGGGAGCGGCCGACCTACCGCGGCGTACTCCTGCTCAGCCTGCTCACCGGGCTCGCGCTCTTCTCGCACGCCCGGATGCAGGTCTTCGTCGCCGCGGTCGCGCTGTGGCTGATCTGCTTCATCGTGCACAGCCTCCTGGTACGCAAGTGGCAGGTTGCACGTATCGCCGTCGTCGGGCTGGTCGCCACCGGTGTGCTCGCCGTCGCCGCCAACAAGGCAGCGCTCTGGTTCCATGCGCAGCTGGTGCCGTGGAAGTTCATCCAGGCACAGGGCTTCTTCGAGAAGGTCTCCCAGGCCAACCCGCGGTTCTGGGTCGACACCTTCGCCGGTGAGGCCTGGACGCAGATGGTCGGCAGCTTCGGCCTCGTGGTCGTCGGTCTGGTCGTGGTGACCGCCGTGTTCTGGAAGGAGCTCCGCTCACGTCAGGTGGGGCCGGCCGGGTTCGTGCTGATCGCGGCCGGGTCGATGTACGTCCTGAGCTGCCTCAACTGGGGCAACGAGTACTCGCTGTTCACCATGGAGTGGCGGCGCTTCGACTACTGGATCTACGGTCGCTACATCGACCCGGTCTTCGCGGTCCTCGTGCTGGCCGGCGTGTGCGCGGCGATCCAGGCCGTACGCTCCCGGGCGGTCCTCGTCTGGACCTGGGTGATCGTCGCCGGGATCTCGCTGGTGACCATCCTCGTCGTCGCCCCCGACGCACCCACCTGGGCCTACACCACCCCGGCGCACATCCCGGGCGCGATCCCGTGGTGGTGGGCCCTACCGGACGGACAGTTCCCGCAGCCGGGACCGATCCCGTCATTCACCAACGACAACCGCTTCTGGCTGATCGCGACCGTGTGCGCCCTGGTGCCGCTGGCGATCTGGACGCTTCTCGCAGCCCTCTCGCGGCTGAGCCCGAAGCTGGGCTCGCAACTGGGCGACCGGGTGCGCTCAGTGGTCATCACCGCCCTCGTCCTCGTCGTGGGCACGGCCGCCTCGGCCACCGCCGACGTGGCCTCCGACAAGTTCCACGACCACTTCGACCACGCCACCCCGGTCGTAGGCGAGCTCCGCACGATCCTCGCCGAGCACCCCGACGCGGTCGTCGCCTACGACGAGCACTGCCCCCGCCGACCGGCTTCGAAGAACGCCGAGCGCAACTGGCTGATGTGGTGGATGCTTCCGACCATCGTCAAGCGGCAGTGGGAGTGGGGCGACGACATCGTCTTCTCGTGCCCGAACGGTGAACCGTCCTTTGTTACCGGTGCGGTGATGCTGCGCGAGCGGCCGTTCCCTCTTGCGACCGTCTGGATCCTTCCTGGGGATCTGCTCGACTCGTTGCGGGAGTCTGGGGAGTTGCCGGAGGTTGCTCGGACGGTGAAGTAACTCGGCGTGATGGCCGCCGGCCGACACTGTTGTTCGTGGCTGGTCAGGGCCGCCGACCCTGTCCTCTAGTGTTTCTCGACCTGCCCCGGAGTAAAGGACGGCCTGCGGCCGCCGGCTTCGCCGGTCGCCTTCGGCGATCCTTGACACCGGACCATGTCGAGAAAGATCTGGCTGGCTACCAGGGGCGGCGGCCCCAGTGTGGCCCGCGGTGATCGCTCCTCGGGAGGTGGACGCCCCACGGGGAACGAAAATTCGTTCACCCTCAGACCCCAAGCCCGCGCCCACCCCACATCGCCGCGCCAAACCCCTGCCGCCGGCCCGATAGCCAGCCAAATCTTTTCTCGGCGACGGCCGGTGTCAAGGACCGCGAAGCGGCCGGCGAAGCCGGCGGCCGCAGGCCGTCCTTTACTCCGGACGCCGCCGAGAACACCCTCCAAGCAAGGGTCGGCGGCAAACACCAACCGCAAACAAGAGCAACCGAAGCGCACCGAAAAGACGGCGCTAGCCAGCACCGCCACCCAAAAGATCCTCCAACTCCCCCCGCCCAGGAAGCGAAGAAGGCTCGACCAGCCTCCCAGACCGCACGTAGTAGAACGCCGCCCGAACCCGAGACAACGGCACCCCCATCAGCTCAGCCCACCCGACCCGGTAGAGCGCGAGCTGGAGCGGGTCGGCATTCTGGCTCTGGTTGGTCTTCCAGTCGACGATCAGGAAGCTCCCGTCCGGCTCCTGGTAGACCGCGTCGATCCGTCCCCGAACGACCTGACCTGCCAGCACGATCGCGAAGGCCGCCTCGACCCGGAACGGCGGCCGGTCGGCGAAGGGACCGTTCTCGAAGGCGCTGATGACCTCCTCGAGACCGGACTCGTCCTCGATGCCGTGGTCGGCGCGACCGGGCAGGTCGTCGGGGTCGAAGAGGTCCTGCTGGCCGAATCGGGCCTCGACCCAGGCATGGAACCGGGTGCCGAAGCGGGCTTGGGAGGACGGCTTGCGGGGCATCGGGCGGACCAGGTCGGCGGCGAAGCCGAGCGGGTCGTCGCGCAGCTTGGACATGGCGGTGGCCGACAGCGATGACGGCAGCGGCACGACCACCTCCGGAGCGCGCTCGCGCTCCGCCTCGGTGAGCAGCCGCTCGATCTCCTCGTCCCACTGGTTCACCGTCTCGAGCAGGGTGAGGTCGTCGAGATCGTCGGGGCCCGGGGTCACCTCCCGTACGAGCCTGGCCGCCTCCAGGCGGCGCTCCACCTCGGGGGTGTGGTGGTTGATCGGCCAGGGCAGGTCGACCTCCTGCGCGGCGTACGGACTCTCCTCCTCGCCCTTGACGACAACGTCCGCCCAGCGGTCGGGCTTGGCCCCCCACTGGAGCAGCGACTCGCGGGTCTTCTCGACGTAGAGCGACGGCCCTCGCCCCTCCTTCAGCGAGGGGGACCAGCGCCAGCACGAGACGAACTGGATGTGGCGGGCCCGGGTCCAGGCGACATACGCCAGCCGGAGCTCCTCGACGCGCTCGTGCTCCTTGCGTTCGGCGAGGAGCTCGTCGATCGAGTCGGCGTCGTGGCCCTGGAGCTGCGGCAGGTCGTCGCGGTCACCACGGAGCGCGGCGGGCATGACCGAGGGGACGGTCAGCCACGACGAGCGTGTCTGACCGGTGGGGAACTTCTTGTGGGTGACGCCGACCAGGAAGACGACGTCCCACTCCAGCCCTTTGGCGCGGTGGACGGTGAGCAGCTTGACCGAGTCGGCCTCCGACGGCGTGGCGACGTCGAGCCCCTGGCCGTATTCGTCCTCCGCCTCCAGATAGGCCAGCAGCGCGGCGAGGGTGACCTGGCCGTCAAGACCCTCGAAGTCGGCGACCGCCTGGACGAAGAGGTCGAGGTTGTCGCGCCTGGCGGAGGCCGCCGGGGAGACCGAGGCGGCCAGCTCGACGTCGATGCCGGTGACGTCGATGATCCGGCGGACCAGATCGAGGAGCGGCTCGTTGACCGCTCGGCGCAGCCCGCGGAGCTCCTCGGCGAGCATCTTGAAGCGCTCCCTGGCCTGCGGGGAGTAGTCGTAGTCGGCGTCGCCGGGATCCTCGAGGGCGTCGTTGAGCGAGGGGATCTCGGTGGGGTCGGTGCCCTCGACCGCCGCCTCCAGCTGCCGTTCGATGTCGGCGAACTCCTCCGCACCGCCGACGACGCCGGCCAGGTCACGTGACCTACGGCCGAGAATGGCCAGGTCACGCGGCCCGATCGCCCAGCGCGGCCCGGCGAGCAGGGTGAGCAGCGCGGCGTTGGCGGTGACGTCGTGCAGCAGCTCCATGGTGGCCACCACCTCGGCGACCTCGGGCAGCCGGAGCAGTCCCTTCAGGCCGACGATCTCGACCGGGATCTCGCGAGCGGTGAGCGCGTCGAAGACCGCCGCCGCCTGCGAGTTATCCCTGGTCAGGACGCCGATCTCCTTCCACTCCCCGACCGCCTCGTGGGCCTCGATCACCTTGTCGGCGAGCCAGATCAGCTCATCGTCGTACGTCTCGTGGACATGCACGCGCACCTCGCCATCCCGTGCGCCCTCGGCGGCGACCAGCCGCTCCTTCTCGCGGCCCTCGTAGAGCTGGGCGGCCAGGTGGTTGGCGGTGTCGAGGATCCGCGCGTCGGAACGGCGGTTGACGGTCAGGGAGTAGGCCGGACGCCGTCCATCCTTCGTCGGGAAATCGCGGCCGAACTCGAGGATGTTGCTCACCGAGGCGCCACGCCAGCCGTAGATCGCCTGGTTGGGGTCGCCGACGGCGGTGACCGGGTGTCCGTCGCCGAAGAGGCGGGCGAGCATCTGGGCCTGGGCCACCGACGTGTCCTGATACTCGTCGAGCAGCACGACCTTGAACTTCCCGCGCTCGATCTCACCGACCTCGGGCGTCTCCACCGCCAGCCGGGCGGCGAGGGCGATCTGGTCGGAGAAGTCCATCAGCCCGAGCCGGTCCTTGAGCCGCCGGTAGCCGTCGACCAGGTCGAGCAGCTCGTAGCGCTTGTCGATCGCGTCGATCGCCTTCTCGACCTTGGTCAGCTTGGTCTTGACCCGTTTCCCGTCGGCCAGCTGGGCCTTGAGATCAGCCACCTCCAGCGCGAACAGCGACCGCTCGTTGCGGTCGTAGGCCCTCAGCGTGGCGGGGTCGACGAGGTGCTCGGAGAGCTCGGAGTCGAGCGCGAGCAGCTGCTGGACGGCCAGCTTCGGGTAGTCGGTCAGCTTCTCCACCGGGTGGGGGTGCCGGGCCACGGCCCGAGCCGCGAGCTGGTAGCGGGTCGCGTCGGCGATCAGCCTGGTGTCGGGCTCGTGACCGATCCGCAGCCCGTGCTCGGAGAGCAGCCCGGAGGCGTAGGAGTGGTAGGTCGCCACCGTCGGCTCGGTGGGCTCGTCATCCTCCTCGCCCGGCCGGGGCGGGCCCTCGCGCCGTTCGGGCCACAGCCCCGCCTTCTGCAGGGACTCCCGGATCCGGGTGGCCAGCTCGGCGGTCGCTTTCGTGGTGAAGGTCAGACCGAGCACCTCCCCGGGGAGCACCCGGCCGGTGGCGACCAGCCAGACGACCCGGGCGGCCATGACCGCGGTCTTGCCGGACCCGGCGCCGGCGATCACGACGGCCGGCTCCAACGGAGCCGTGATCGCGCGGAACTGCTCCTCACTGTAGAGCCAGTCGTGGCCCATCAGCTTGGCGAGCTCTTCCGGGGTCTCGACCTTCATCGCTGCGCTCGTTCCGGTGTTCATGACAGCACCGACCCCGAGGTCTGCGCCGGGCAGAGCGCGACGAACTGACACCGGTCGCACTGCTTGCCGGGTCTGGCCACGAAGTCCTCGGCCCGGACCGTCGCCACCGCCTTCTCCAGCTGGGTGATGATCTCGGGCGGCTCGGGTGCCTGCACCTGCACCTTCGGCAGCTCGCTCCCCGAACCCGCGGGGTGGCGCAGCTGGATCAGCTCTGCTCCCCCGGAGGTCGCACCCGGCGCCAGCGACGCGGCCGCGCCGTGCTCGACGGCCAGCTGGTAGAGGCCGAGCTGGCCGTGCTCCTTGACCTCCTGCGCGGTGGGAGGATATTTCCCGGTCTTCAGGTCGACGACGACGATCCGGCCGCTCTCGTCGAGCTCCAGCCGGTCGGCATACCCGTTCAGCCGCACCGTCTCCCCGCTGGGCAGGGAGACCTTCGCGGTCAGCTGCTCCTCGAACCCGATCACGGTCCGCGCGCCGGGGCGCCGATGCCAGGTCAGGAACCGGGCCAGCACGTCGCGGACCGCCTCCCGCTCGCGGGCGGCGGACCAGGGCGTACGGAACTCGAGGCGGCCCCAGACCTCGTCCACGAACGGCATCAGGTCCTCGACGGTGGCGGCGTCGAGGTCGCCCCGGGCGAGCTGCTCGGCGATCGCGTGCACCACCTTGCCGAATCCCTGGCTCGAGGAGTCGGTGACCGCACCGCCCGCCTCGCGGGCCAGGAACCACTGCGCGGGGCAGGTCAGGATCGCCTCGAGCGCCGACGCGCTCAGCGTGATCGGACGGTCCTCGGGGCGCACCGCGGCCGAGGCGTACGTCGGGGCCCGCAGCCCCCACCAGGTCGACGGGTCCGCAGCGAGCGCGATCCGCTTGCCGCGTACCTCGGTGGCGGCCAGCTTCTGCAGCCGCCGCGCGGCGGCCTCGCGCAGCGCCTCGGGCTGGTTCGGGTCCGCGGCGGTGCGGCGCAGCTCGGCGACCAGACCGGCCAGGGACAGCGGGCGCGTCGGGCGGCCGACGCGGTGACGGATCTGGTCCTCGCGCAGGCCGAGCTCGTTGATGAACCGCGACGGCTGGTCACCGTCGTCGTCGGGCGACTTCACCGCGGTCACGACCAGCCGGGACCGGGCTCGGGTGGCGGCGACGTAGAAGAGCCGACGCTCCTCGGCGAGCATCGCCGAGCGGGTCAGCGGCGGCAGCAGCCCGCCGTGACGGCCGTCCGGCAGCGCCGGGGCGATCCGGTCGGGGCCGAGGAGCGAGTCACGTCGGCGCAGGTCGGGCCAGGCCCCCTCCTGGACATGGGCGACGACCACAAGACCCCACTCCAGCCCCTTGGAGCGGTGGGCGGTCAGCAGCCGCACCGCCGAGCCGCGTACGCCCTTGTCGGCCAGGGTGTCGGCCGGGATCTCCTGGGCACGGAGGGTGGCCAGAAAGGTCTCCACCGAGGTGAACTCCTGGCGGCCCTCGATCTTGGCGGCGGTGTCGAACAGCGCCACCACCGCATCGAGGTCGCGGTGGGCCAGCCGCGCCGCGGGGCCACCCGACTCGACCTGCGCCCGCAGCCGCCGCCCCCACTCGGCGCCGTCCCACAGCGTCCACAGCACCTGCTCGGCCCCGGCACCCTCTTTCAGGACGCCACGGGCGTTGGCGAGCAGCGCCGCTAGCCGGCGTACGCGCCCCAGCACCCGCTCCTCGCCACCCCCGCCCCCGCTGGTCGAGCCGGAATCGTGAGGTGCGAACGAGACCGTGTCGAGACCAACACCCTCCCCCGTCGCGCTCGAGTCGACCGTGTTGGTCTCGACACGCTCGGCCGCAGGCGGCCTCGCGGCTCGACCAGCGGGAGGGGCGGCCAGCAGCGAGGGATCGAGCACCGCGCGACGTACGAGATCATGGGCGGCGACGTCCGGAAAGCGAGCCCGCAGAGTGCGGGTGAGCGCGCGGACGTCGGTGGCGTCGAGGCCGCCGAGAGGCCCGGTCAGCAGCTCCTCGCAGCGCTCGGGGCGTACGTAGCGCTCATCGAGCTCGGACTCGACGTCGGCATCGACGACGACTCCCAGCGCGTCGAGGAGGACCGCGGCGGCGGGTTCACGGACCAACGGCGTCTCGTCGGCGGCGACCTCGACCGGCACACCGGCGGCGGTGAGCGAGCGGCGCAGCTGCGGGATCGAGGTGCGGCCCGATCGCACCAGGACGGCCATGTCGGACCAGTCGATGCCGTCCTCGAGATGCGCGCGACGGAGCAGGTCGGCGATGTGCTCGGTCTCGGCACGGTCGGTGTCGAAGGTGAGCACCTCGGCGCGCCCCGGGTCGGATGCCAGCGGATGCGGGTTGCGGAAGGTGTCATAGGCAGCAGAAGGGATCGAGCCGCGCACAGAGATCCCGGCAGCGATCGAGCGCGAGGCCCGCAGCAGCCGCGACCCGAACCGCCGGGTCGTCCCCAGGGCCACCACCGGCGCGTGCCGGCGCTCCCGGGTCAGGAACTGCGAGGGGAAGTCGAGGATCCCGTTGACGTCCGCGCCCCGGAACCCGTAGATCGACTGGTCGGGGTCACCGACCACGATCAGGTCGCGACCGTCGCCGGCCAGCGCCTGCAGCAGCGCGACCTGGCTCGGGTCGGTGTCCTGGTACTCGTCCACGAACACGCACGCGAACTCGGCCCGCAGCTCGGTCGCATGTCGCTCGGCCTCGATCACCCCCCGCATGATCAGGTCGGGGTAGTCGATGGCCGACTGGGCGCCGAGCACGTCGAGATACTGCTCCAGGAACCACCCGGCCGCGACGAACTCCTCGATGCCCTCCTCGCGGCCGAGCGCCACCAGCTGGTCGGGGTCGAGCCCGCGCTCGCGCGCCCGCGCGATCACGGTCTGCACCTCACGCGCGAACCCGCGGGTGCCGATCGCCATCCGGAACCGCTCCGGCCACCTCACCGACTCCGGGTGATCGGCCAACAGCTCCTGCAGCACCACGTCGGCCTCCGGCGCGGAGAGCAGAGTCAGCGGGGCGGCGTAGAGGTCGGCCGGCGCGTAGCGGCGCACCAGCCCGTAGGCGAAGGAGTGGAAGGTCGAGGAGACCGCCCCGGACAGCGTCCGGCCCAGCCGCGCCGTCACCCGGTCACGCAGCTGCTCGGCGGCCTTGCGGGAGAAGGTCAGCGCCAGCAGCTGGTCAGGACGTACGCCGCGGTTCTCGATCCGATCGACCACCGCTTCCACCAGCGTGGTCGTCTTGCCGGTCCCCGGCCCGGCCAGCACCAGCAGCGGTCCGCCCGGATGCTCCACGACCGACCGCTGGTGCTCGTCGAGGACCGGCACTGCGGCTGCACCAGGCGGCTGGGCAAGGCGGTAGGCGACACTCACGGGACTAGCCAATCAGACGGCGCCGACAGTTCTCAGGCGTCTCTTCAGGCATCGTGCCCCAGCCTCATCCTCACCGCCACCACATCGTCGAGGTCGATCCCCTCCGCCTTCCGCACCACGACCTTCAAGGGCAGCAGATAGGTGCGGCCCTTGGGGAAGAGCGCGGTGGTGAAGGTGGTCTCGCCGATGGTGGCGGTGACGGCGACCTGGCCGCAGTACTCCAGGCCTCGGGCGTCCTCCTTGAGGTCCTCGGCGTCCTCGACGGGCATGGGCACGTAGTAGAACGGCGCCGGCCCGCGCCACTCGATCACGGCCCCTTCGAAGGCGTACTCCACGTCCCTACTCCGCAGCACCCGAGTCCGAAACGAGCTCGAAGTCGTCGAAGTCGAACCCGGGCGAGACCACACAGGAGACGAGCGCGTCCTCGGCCGAGGGGACCGTACGCTGCCACGCCCCCGCCTGCACGACCGCCTGCGGCACCTGGCCGGCGGCGACGTCCACCCCCACGAGCACAGTCTCGCCCTCGACCGGAGCCGAGCCGGAACCGCCGAGCTGCAGAGTCACGACACCGGTGTGCGCCAGCCAGATCTCGTCGGACTTCACCCGGTGCCACGCGGACGACTCTCCAGCCAGGAGCCGGAAGTAGATCAGGGTCGCGGTCGGACGCACCCGTCCGTCGGGCAGGGTGACGGTCTCGTCAGCAGCCCAGGTCTGTCGGAACGCGCCGCCTTCGGGGTGCGGCGCGAGGTCGAGGGCGGAGGTGATGGAGTCAGCGGTCACCCGGCTCATTGTGCCGGGTCGCGTCGGCGGAGTCGGCAGGTTCCTCGGGGAAGCGCGGGTCGCCGAGCAGATACTGCCAGATCAGGCCCGGCTTCTTGTGCGGCAACGGCTTGGGACCGCCGACCGACCGTCCCTCGACCGCATCCCAGATCGCGTCGACGGGACGGGCCACGCGGCGTACGACCTTTCCGGGCAGACCGGTGTGCGGGAGGTGGGGGTGCGGACGTGACGGTGCCCTGCGCTCGGCCGCCGTGATCCGTTCGGCGACCAGCAGGAGCACGTCGTCGGAAGCGTCCTCGGCGAGGCGCGAGACCAGCTCGTCCTCCCTCTCCTCCTGGTCGATGAGCGCCTCCTCGACCTCGCTCCACAGCGTCGGCCAGCCGTGGGTGGTCTCCCAGGTGGAGCCGTACTCGTGCGCCTTCACGTGGAAGAGCAGCACCTCCAGGCGCCGCGCGGTGGGCAGGTAGTCGTGGACCAGACCGGCCCCGCCCTCGCAGTGAGCGGAGACCGCCGGCAGCAACGCCTCGTCCACCGCGTGCAGGTGGCGGGACGTACCGGCGTTGAACTGGTCGATCGGTGGGCAGCCCCGTCGGGTCTGCTCCGGCCTGGCGATGATGCTCCGAGCGTGGGCCAGGCGCCCAGCGAGCTCGTCGTGCTTGCGTCGCAGCTCGTCCTGCAACACGGTCGTGGTGGCCATCTGCCTCACCTCGGCTGCTAGGGGGTCCACCCTTTAGAGTGCGCCCCTTCGCGCCCCGGCGCAACAGGCAATCAGACGTCGGCGGGTCGCTCGTTGTAGACGCCGGCCAGGTCCTGGCCGCTCAGCGCGGCGATCGCCTCCATGACCTCGTCGGTGAGTGCACGGCGGGCCTTCCCGAGAGGTACGCCGTCGAAGCGCCCGGCCACCTGGATCGGCTGCCCGAACTCGACGGTGACCTTCGCCAGGCGCGGCAGGCTCGACCCGACCGGCTGAAGCTCCGCGGTCCCCCGCAGGCCCACCGGCACCACCGGTACGCCGGCGGTCAGCGCCAGGTGCGCCACCCCGGTGCGTCCGCGGTAGAGCCGACCGTCGCGCGAACGGGTGCCCTCGGGGTAGATCCCGAACGCCTCGCCCTTGCCGAGGACCTTCAGGGCAACCTCCAGCGAGCCGAGCGCGGCCTGCGGGTCGTCGCGGTCCACCGGCAGCATCCCCATGCCCTCGAACCACGCCCGCTGGGCAGCGCCCTTGAGGCCGGTGCCGGTGAAGTAGTCGGACTTGGCCAGGAAGTGCACCGGCCGGGGAGAGACCGACGGGATCACGATCGAGTCGGCGAAGCTGAGGTGGTTGCTGGCCAGGATCACCCCGCCGCTGCGGGGCACGTTCTCGCCCCCGGTCACCGTGGGGCGCCAGACCGCGCGGAGGAGGGGTGGCACGACGGCGTGGAGGACGCGATACATCACGGGATCATCGTAGGCGGCAGCCACATCGCTTCGCGCAGATCCACAGCACCCGAGACGCGGCGCCGGGTGCCCTCCTCGAGATAGGCCTGGCGTGCCTCCTCCCCGTGGGAGGCGGGGAGCGAGCCATCGGCCCGCACCACCCGCCACCACGGCATCCCCGCGCCCTCGCGCGCCATCACCGAGCCGACCTGCCGCGGCCCGCCCCCGAACTCGTCGAAGAGGGCGTCCGCGATCGCGCCGTACGTCGTGACCTTCCCGCGAGGGATCTGCTCGACAAGCCGCAGAACGGCCTCGACGTACGCCTCCCGATCACTCATGTCCGGCAGGCTAAGGCATGTCTCACAGGATGGGGCTGAACGGCTCCGTGCCGTTGACAAGACGCAGGCCGGAGATGCCCGAGTGCGCCTGGGCGTAGTTCAGCTCGAGGTCCATGTCACCGATGTTGTTGGAGCCCGCGAGCGGGAGCAGGCCCAGGGTCGACAGCGTCCCGACCGCCTTGCCGTCGGCGTTCAGGAAGCCGGAGCCGGAGTCACCGGGGATCCCGGGGGTGAGGTTGTAGAGCGGGTGCGACCAGCGGGTGCCGTTGACGTCGTCCCCGAGCGAGAGGCCGATCTTCGGCGAGAGCAGGTCGACGTCGGCGCGCACCGAGGAGTTGCCGTAGGAGTAGACCTTGTCACCGGCCGCGGTGCCGTCGGTGTCGATGCCCGTCGGACCACCCCAGATCGGCACGCTCGGGTTGACCTTGCCGACGTCGGCGGCGTTCACCTTGACCAGGGCGAGGTCGTTGTAGGCACAGATGTTCTCATCCGTGGTGCCCTGCTTCTTCATGGTCAGCCAGGACGAGTACGCCAGCTTCCCCTTGCCCAGGACGGTGCCGTCGCTCAGCAGCGAACCGCCCTCGTTGAAGGTCACCTCGGTGCCCAGCGGGAGCGAGTCGGCGGCGCAGCCGTTGGTGTCGGTGGCCTCGCCGAGACCCGCGCAGTGGGCGGCGTAGCCGACGTAGACGTTCGAGGCCGAGTCGGCGAAGACGAAGTTGGCGGTGCACTGGGCGCCGTCCGTGTACATCTGTACGCCCGGGGTGATGGTGGCCGTGTCGGCCGGCGCCCAGGCGTGGGCCGGGGACGCGATCAGGGCCGGTGCGAGGGCGGCGGCCAGAGTGCCGGCGGCGATCGCTGCGGCGCGGCGTACGGAACTACGGGTGCGGAGCATGTGGGGGCCTCTGTTCGTAGATGATGTGACTCAGAGCACAACGAGGCGTGGGGGCCGGAGGTTACGACGCGTTCACACCGCCGGGGGTTTACCTCAGCCCTCCGGGACCGCGACGACCACGGTGTTGCCCTGGAACGAGGTGCCGTCCCAGTCGTCGCAGGTGACCACGACCAGCTTCGTCTCGCCGTCGGTGTCGAAGAGCCTGCCGCTGCGCTTGGCGACCTGCTCCTTGGAGAGGTCGCGGACCGACCGGACGGTGTAGCTGAACTCCTCGCTCTTGGTCCGCACGACGATCTCGTCGCCCTCGTTCACCTCGCCGAGCCGGTCGAGGACACCGCCCCCGTTGTGCAGGGTGTGGCCGACGATCAGCACGGAGCCCTTGTCCGACCCCGGCTTCGCGCCGGCCTTCCACCAGCCCATCAGCGCGGCGTCGGCCGGGGGCGTCAGCGTGCCGTCCTCCATCGCCAGCGGCACCACGTCGGCGTGCACGTTGAGCGCGGGGATGGAGACGCCGCGTACCTTGCCCTTCTTCTTCGGCACCGCGGCCAGGGCCTCGGCCGGGATCGAGGAGGTCGTCGCCGGCGGGGTCGCGTTGGCCTTCTGCGCGTCGTCGATCTTGGTGTAGTAGTCGTAGGCGGCATAGCCGAGCACGCCGACCGCGACCACGAGGACGACGACGAAGATCTCGCCGAGGAAGGTCCTCAGGCTGGGTTGACCTCTGCTCACTCGGCCGAGCGTGCCACAGCCTCAGCTCGTTTGCGACGTACGGCCATGGCGGCCCCCGCCCCCATCAGCAGTGCGCCGACGCCGGCGAAGACATAGGACGGCGGTACGCCGCGGGTCGGGTCCGCGACGTTCGACTCCAGTCTCTCCGGGTCGATCACGGAGCCGACGGCCGCGCCGGAGGCCGGCTCCGGGGCCTGGTCGCTCGCGTGGGCAGGGGTACCGAGAAGCAGTCCGCCGGCCAAGGTGGCACCGGCGAGCGTCGCGCTGAGACGAGCGCGTGTGGACAACGTCGAATCCTCCGGGGTTCGTGCATCGGTGCAACTCCGCCCCCCGCAGCTGCGATCGTAAAACTATCGGTTTCGCCACGCTCAAAGAAAGCCAGCGGCGGCCCCAGAGGGGCCACCGCTGGCCAACAGTTCAGTAAGCGCCGTCGTTGATCAGTAGGAAGGCTGCGACGGGTCGATCTGGTTGACCCAGGCCACCACGCCGCCACCGACGTGGACCGCGTCCGCGTAGCCGGCGCCCTTGGCGATCGCGAGCACCTCGGCGCTGCGGACACCGCTCTTGCAGTGGAACACGAGCGGCTTGGCACCGTCGCTGGTGAGCTCGGCGACCTGCGGGATCGCGTTGCCGTTGAGGAACTCGCCCTTGGGGATCAGGACGGCGCCGGGGATCTTGTTGATCTCGTACTCGTTCGGCTCGCGCACGTCGACGAGGACGAAGTCGCGGCTGCCCTCCTCGCGCTCCTTGATCATCTCGGAGAGCTGGTTGACCGAGATGGTCGAGCCGGCCGCGGCGTCGGCAGCCTCGGTGGAGATCGCGCCGCAGAAGGCGTCGTAGTCGATCAGGTCGGTGACCGTCGGGTTCTCGCCGCACAGCGCGCAGTTGGGGTCCTTGCGGACCTTCAGCTTGCGGTACTCCATCTCGAGTGCGTCATAGATCATCAGCTTGCCGACCAGCGGCTCGCCGATGCCGGTCAGCATCTTGATGGCCTCGTTGACCTGGATCGAGCCGATGGAGGCGCAGAGCACGCCCAGCACGCCGCCCTCGGCGCAGGAGGGGACCATGCCCGGGGGCGGGGGCTCCGGGTAGAGGCAGCGGTAGCACGGCGCGTCGTCGGTCAGGGTCGGCGCGAACACCGAGGCCTGGCCGTCGAAGCGGTAGATCGAGCCCCAGACGTACGGGATGCCCAGGAAGTACGCCGCGTCGTTGACCATGTAGCGGGTCGCGAAGTTGTCGGTGCCGTCGACGATCAGGTCGTAGCCGGTGAAGATCTCGCGCACGTTGTCGTTGTCGAGCCGCACGTCGTGCAGCACGATGTCGACGTACGGGTTGACCTCCTTGATCGCCTCCGCGGCCGACTCGGCCTTCGGCTGACCCACGGTCGACTGCTTGTGGATGATCTGGCGCTGCAGGTTGGACTCGTCGACTTCGTCGAACTCGACGATGCCGAGGGTGCCGACGCCGGCCGCGGCCAGGTAGAGCAAGGCGGGCGAGCCGAGGCCGCCGGCACCGATGACCAGCACCTTGGCGTTCTTCAGGCGCTTCTGCCCGGCCATGCCGACGTCGGGGATGATGAGGTGGCGGCTGTAGCGGCGCACCTCGTCGATCGTCAGCTCGTCAGCGGGCTCCACGAGCGGGGCTAGGGACACAACTGCTCCTCAGTTCGGACGTACGTATGCCTACTTGAACACCGCAGGCACATCTCCATGTTCCCTCATCCGTGGACGAGACAACGACGCGTCCCGCGATCCGAGTACCAGCGGGTAGGCTGCTGGGGTGACCACGCACCAATCCGAGCTCGACCCCACTCGACCGCGAGGGGCGCGACTGCCCCGAACGGAGCGACGAGCCCAGCTTCTCGAATCCGCCCTCGAGGTCTTCGTCGCCTACGGCTTCCACGCTGCGGCGATGGACGACATCGCCGAGAGGGCCGGGGTCTCGAAGCCCGTTCTCTACCAGCACTTCCCCGGCAAGCTCGACCTCTACCTGGCCCTGCTGGAGAAGTCCGCGAACGAGATCATCGATCGCTGTCGGGAGGCGCTGGCGTCGACGGATGAGAACAAGGAGCGCGTGGCCCGCACGGTCGAGGTCTTCTACGACTACGTGGCCTCCGAGTCCGGTGCCTTCCGGCTCGTCTTCGAGTCCGACCTGACCAACGACCCCGCCGTACGCGAGCAGGTCGACCGGGTCACCAACGAGTGCGCCGAGGTGATCGCGGAGGTCATCGCCGAGGACACCGGCTTCGCCGCCACCGCCTCGCACCTGCTCGCCGTGGGTCTGGTCGGCCAGATCCAGGTCAGCGCGCGCTACTGGCTCCACAACACCGGCGAGCTCTCCCAGGCCGACGCGGCGCGCCTGGTCGCCGGCCTCGCCTGGCGCGGCATCGGCGGCTACCCGAAGACCGACTGAGTCCACCCGAACTTTCCGCTCGTAGCGCAACGACGGGGTTCCTCACCTTCTGTGTGAGAGGATTCCGAAGCATTGATCGACCCATCGCAAGGAGGACCCGTGGAGGTCAAGATCGGCGTCCAGCAGGCCGCCCGTGAGCTCGTCGTAGAGACCGAGGAGTCCAGCGAGTCGGTGGAGAAGCTCATCGCCGACGCCCTCGGCGGCGGCGCTGTGCTCGCATTGACCGACAGCAAGGGCCGCAAGGTCATCGTCCCGACCGAGAAGCTCGCCTACATCGAGATCGGCCCGGCCAAGGTCGGCAAGGTCGGATTCGCCGGCTGAATCACTCCGGGCCGACCCACTCAGGGATGCCCCTGATTCCGGCGGAGAAGTTCCCGGTTTGGGCCATGTTGCCCGTGCATTCCCGTCTCAACAGGTGCAATATCGAGGGATAGGCGCATTTATGGCGCCCTCACAACCTGAAGGGATTTGGGCATGATCGGGACCATCATCACCGTCCTCGTCGGTGGCGTCATCATCGGGCTCCTCGGCAAGTTCCTCGCCCCGGGCAGCCGGGACAACATTCCGTTCTGGCTCGTCGTGGTCTGCGGAATCGTCGGCATGCTCGTCGGCGGCTGGCTCTACTACGCCATCTTCGGTGTTGCCGGCAACGTCGAAGGCAACCCGAACTACGACATGTGGAACACGTCCAAGGGCATCGACTGGTGGCGTCACCTCTGGCAGGTCGTCGTCGCTGCTGTCGCGGTCGTCGTGGCCGCGGGAGTCACCGGAAGGTCCAAGGCCTGAGCCTCGCCCAGGTCACTCGAAGCGGTCCCGCCCCTCGGGGGTGGGGCCGCTTTACCAATTCTGCTGAGCCGTGGGCTCCGGTGGCACCACGTGCGGCGGCCGGATGACGTAGACGATCCGCCCCGAGCGAGCCCAGGCGCGGTCGAGCTCGCCGAGGTCGTACGTCGCCCGCACCTCGGCATCGCTGAGGATCCGGTGGGAGGCGGGGTCGTGGACGACGGGGTCGCCACCCTCGTCGAAGCCGGTCAGCACGAGCAGATGGCCGTTGGTGACGTACCCGGCGCCGGTCAGCTCGCCGTCCTGGTGCGAGACGGCCAGCACGAGCGGGATCCCGGCCTCGACGAACCGGGCGGCCTCGGCGAAGGAGCGGAGCCTGGTGACGTACGCGACGAGCCCTCGAGCGCCCGCATAGGCGGTGTTGAACGCCCAGTTGCCGGTGCCGCCGAAGGACTCGTCGTAGACCTCTCGGACGGTGAACGGGACCTGCGGGTCGGGGGTCTCGTAGTCCACCCAGGCCGTCTCGGCGGGCGTCGGACCGACGCCCCAGAAGTCGGCGATCATCGCCGTCGAGGCGGCGCTGCACCAGGACTGCCCGCCACCGTCCCAGTGCGGATAGCGGTCACGGTGGAGCTGCTGCGAATAGGCGGGTACGCCACCCACGACCGTCCCGCGAGCCACCGCCCCCGGCGCGGGTGCCGACTCCCGGGCACCGGCCGAGACCATCGCCCCGAGCAGGCTCGCCCGCGGCAGGCTCCCGCCGGGGCCGTGCAGGCTCAGCCGCAACGAGAACGCCGTGAACCGGTGCTCGTCCCGCCCCAGGACGGTGTCGTCGGCCACGGTCGCCACCGGGTCGTCCTGACCGGCGACGGAGGTGGAGGTGAAGGCCGGGTCCGAGGACCAGCGGGCCAGCGCCAGCCAGCTGCTGCGCTCCCCCGACTCGGCAACCACCTGGACCGCGACCTCCACCCAGCTCGCGGGCGGGGTCACCACGTTCCAGGAGGCGACCAGCTCGTCGAAACTGAACCCGGGGCTGACCTCGGGAGACGTCCACACACCGGCTTCGGGGGCGAGTTGCGCTCCCGACCAGCCGGTCCAGAGGATGTCAGGGTTCAACGAACCTCAGTGCTCGAGCCCGAGCTTGCCCATGCGCTCGACGTGGCGCTGGGTGAGTCGGGTGAGCATCTCGCCGATGGTGCCGAGGTCGAGACCCGAGAGGTGGCCACCGGCGATCAGCTCGCTGAGCCCCTCGCGGGTGGCCGCGACCTGCTGGGCCTGGGTGAGCGCCTCGCCCATCAGGCGACGGCCCCACAGCGCCAGCCGCCCGCCGATGAGGTGATCGGCCTCGATGCCGGCCCGCACCCGGTCCACCACGAAGTCGGCCCGCCCGGCGTCCTCGAGGGTGGTGACCACGAGCTTGTGGGTGTCCTCGTCCAGGAAGCCGGCGACCTCACGGTAGAAGTCGTTGGCGAGCCCGTCACCGACGTACGCCTTGACCAGCGACTCCCACCAGTCCGCGGGCTTGGTGTGGATGTGGAACTCGTCGAACCCCTCACGTAGCGGCTCCATGGCCGCGTACGGGTCGGTCCCGAGCTCCACCAGCCGGTCGAGGACCGGCTGGATCTTGGCGTGCTGGGCGGCCGCCATCGCGAGCAGAGCCGTCTTGTCCTCCAGCGAGGGCGCCATCTTGGCGTCGTCGGTCAGCCGCTCGACGGCCGAGACCTCGCCATAGGCGACCGCTCCGAGAAGGTCGATGACGGCAGCCTTGTAAACAGGATCACCGAAAGGATCCTGGGGGCCCGTGAACTCTGACGATGCAACCACGGGAGAACCCTACCGATAGAATGCCTTTTGACCGACCCAGCGCCGCTGATATTCACCTTCATATCGCGGTTGCCCGGATCCCGTATGTGCGCGGCGTGGCACTCGCTTGGCAAGCTCGAGACACCCGTGAGTCGCTCGCCGCATTCGATGAGACAAGCGAGTAGCGACGAAATCATGACAACGTTCAAGGACCTCGGGGTTCATCCCGAGATCTGCGCTCCCCTCGAGCGCAAAGGCATCACCACCCCCTTCGCCATCCAGGAGATGACCCTCTCGGTCGCCCTGCAGGGCACCGACCTGATCGGCCAGGCCCGGACCGGCTCCGGCAAGACGCTGGCCTTCGGCATCCCGGTCGTGCAGCGCAGCGTGTCCCCCAAGGACCGCGACTACATCGACCTCCCGCAGGGCAAGCCCCAGGCGCTGATCGTGGCCCCGACCCGCGAGCTGGCCATGCAGGTCTCCGCGGAGATCTCGCTGATCTCCGAGGACCGCGGCCTCCGCGTGCTCACCGTCTACGGCGGCGCCGGCTACGACCCCCAGATCGACGCGCTGGAGAAGGGCGTCGACATCGTGGTCGGCACCCCCGGCCGCCTGATCGACCTGGCCAACCGGAAGGTCCTCGACCTCTCCCACGTGCACGCCCTCGTCCTCGACGAGGCCGACGAGATGCTCGACCTCGGGTTCCTGCCCGACGTGGAGAAGCTCGTCACCCTCACCCCGGAGACTCGTCAGACACTGCTCTTCTCGGCCACCATGCCGGGTGCGATCGTGGCCCTGGCGCGCTCCTACATGCGCCACCCGATGAACATCCGCGCCGAGTCCGCCAGCGAGCGCGAGACGGTGCCCGCGACCGCGCAGTTCGTCTACCAGGCCCACGACCTCGACAAGCCCGAGATGATCGGCCGTCTGCTGCAGTGCGAGGACCACGACAAGGTCGTCGTCTTCGCCCGCACCAAGCGGCAGGCGCAGCGCGTGGCCGACGACCTCGCCGAGCGCGGCTTCCTCGCCTCTCCCCTGCACGGCGACATGCAGCAGGCCGCCCGCGAGCGGGTGATGCAGAAGTTCCGTGACGGCAAGGTCGAGGTCCTGGTGGCCACCGACGTCGCCGCCCGCGGCATCGACGTCACCGGCGTCTCCCACGTGGTCAACTACACGACCCCCGACGATGAGAAGACCTACGTCCACCGCATCGGCCGCACCGGCCGCGCCGGCGCCTCCGGTGTCGCGGTCACGTTCGTCGACTGGGCCGATCTCCACAAGTGGAAGATGATCAACAAGGCTCTCGACCTTCCCTTCGACGAGCCGGCCGAGACCTACTCCTCCTCGGAGCACTTCCTCCACGACATGGGCATCCCGAAGGGCACCAAGGGCCGGATCAAGGCCGCCGCGCCCGCGAAGCCCAAGGACAAGGACTCCGACAAGGACGGCGAGAAGCGCGAGCGCGCTCCCCGCAACCGCGACCGTCAGCGCACCCGTTCCCGCGGTGGCCAGGTCGTCGACAAGTCCGCTGCTCCGGCTGCCGCCGAGTCCGCCGGGGTCACGAAGCCCGCCGCGGGCGAGGGCAAGTCCGAGGGCGCGCCCCGTCGCCGCCGTCGCCGCCGGTCTTCGGGCTCGGGCGGTTCCGCGCCCAAGACCGACGCCTGAGCCTGCCTAAGGGATCACGACCACCTTGGTGCCGAGCCGGGCGAAGCGCCACATCGCCTTCGCGTCCGGCTCGGCCTGGCGGATGCACCCGTGCGACAGGGGTGTGCCGAGCTGGGCGCGGGTCTGCACGCGCTTGCCCTTGTCCACCGGGATGTTGTGGAACCCGATCGCGGCGCGGGGGCCCTTGGTGAAGCGTACGAACCACTTCATCCGGCCCGAGTCGTCGATCCCCTTCGCGTGCTCGGAGCGGGAGAAGACCTTGTAGGTGCCGGGCTCGAGGTTGTCGTAGACGCTGCCCGAGACCGGATAGGTACGCCGCGTCCGATCGGCCGCGGACACGATCCAGACCCGCTGGCGGCTGATCGAGAAGACCGCTCGGCGCCCGGTGCCGGAGTCGTCCGGGAGCACCTTCTCCGCGGCGGCCGTCCGCGCATCGACGCGGCGGTCGATCGCGGCCTCGCGCTGGCTGTCATGCGGCCAGACTGGGGTGCGTGCCTCGTCGTCCGCGCCGAGCTTCAACCCGCTGTCGGCCGCGCTGGGCCGGCCGTTGGCCTCCGGCTCGGCGATGATCTCGATCCCGCCGTACAGACCGGCCGAGGTCAGCAAGGATGCGACGAAGAGCATCTTGGTGCGCCGGAGGGGCCGGGATCTCACCGTCCGGTGCCGCCCGCCGGCGCTCACTTCTCCATCACGCGCCCGAGCCCGCCTGTAAAATCCACGACGACATCATCCAAACTCGCATCACCGCAAGTCAACTGTCACACGACAGACAGAAACCGCGATTCCGCGGGTGAACCGACGGCCCGGCGCCTGGATCACCATCGCGCCCCGTGGTGGCAGGATTGCCTCATGTCGAACCCCACCTCCCTGGTCACCGGCGCAACCGCCGGCATCGGACTCGCCTTCGCCCAGCAGCTCGCCGCTCGCGGACACAACCTCGTCCTCGTCGCCCGTGACGAGGAACGCCTCGACGGCGTCGCGAAGACCCTGACGGACGCTCACGGCATCGGTGTCGAGGTCCTCCGCGCCGATCTGACCGACAGCGCCGACCTGGCCAGGGTCGAGGCCCGCCTGGCCGACGCCGACCGCCCGGTCGACCTGCTGGTCAACAACGCCGGCCACGGCCTCAAGCGCCGGTTCCTCGAGAACACCGCCGACGAGGAGACCGCGATGGCGGAGGTGCTCGTCATCGCCCCGCTGCGCCTGTCCCACGCCGCGCTGGGTGCCCAGGTCGCCCGCGGCCACGGCGGCATCATCAACGTCGGCTCCGTCGCCTCCTACCTTCCGCGCGGCACCTACTCGGCCGCCAAGGCCTGGATCAACTCCTTCACCGAGTGGGCCCACAACGAGTACGCCGGCCAGGGCATCAAGGTGATGGCCCTGCTCCCGGGCTTCACCAAGACCGAGTTCCACGAGCGCCTCGGCTCCGGCTACGACTCGGCCCCCTCCTGGATGTGGCTCGACGTCGACGATCTGGTCCGCGAGGCGCTCGAGGACTACGACGCCGACAAGACCTTCTCGATCCCGAGCAAGCGCTACAAGGCGCTCGCCACCGCAGCGCGCGTGGTCCCGTCCGGCGTCCTCCAGAAGTTCCAGTCGCTCGGCCGCAAGTAGTTTCAGACGTTCGCGCCCATCTACCGGCTGGTAATGGGCGCGTACGCCTGAAACTAACCGGCGCGCTGCCGGAGCCTCCCGAGTCCGTCTCATGAAGTCGGCGGGCTGGTGGCGGTCGGAGGCGACCATCGTGACGTACTCCAGGCCCGCCCGCCTGAAGTCACCCTCCCGCCGCAGGTCCTTCGCACGCTGCTTCCCGGCCAGATGCAGCTCGCCGTCGTACTCCCCCACCACTCCGGCTCGGAGATCGAGCACGTCAGGGGTCCCGATGTGGCGTCCGTCGAGGTCGAACACCGGCCTGTTGCAGACGACGTCGGCAAGCCCCATCCGGACCGTCCAGGTCAGCCGCAGGTCGACCTCCGGCGGGGACCAGACGTTCTCGTCGGCATGCCGAAGAGCCCACCGGAGGTGGTCGATGCCCGCCCACGCGGTGAGTGTCTCCGCGTACGCCCGCATCTCCTCGAGCGAGATCAGATCGCTCGCCGCCACCAGGTCCAGCCAACGCACTGCTGCCACCGGCGAGGGCGCGTGACGAACTTCGAAGGCCGTGGACCGCCACGCCCGGCCGCGCGCCTGTTTCGGGGTCGGCCCGCTCACCCCCGCTCGGTCCACCGGAACCGGCCGCGCGAGGCCTGGCCGCCCGACGAGGTCGGGCGGCCGGAAGTGCAGCACCCGAGCACTCATGCCTCACATCATGGGCGCGACCACCGACACTTCTCCCGAGCCGCAGGTAGTCCCAGACGTTCGCGCCCATTACTCACCAGTAGACGGGCGCGTACGTCTGAGACCAACCAGCCACCCAGTCTCAGGCGTTCGCGATGAAGGTCGTGACCGCGTCGGCGACCATCTGGACGGCGATCGCGGACAGGAGCAGACCGGCGATCCTGGTGATCAGCAGGACGCCGGACTCCTTGAGGACCTTGAGGATCGGGACGGAGAAGATCATCCCGAGCAGCAGGGTGATGTGCACGACGACAAGACCGAGGCCGAGCCCGAAGCCGTCCGCGACGGAGTCGACGTCCTGGGTGAAGACCATCGTGGCGACGATGGCACCCGGGCCGGCCAGGAGCGGGGTGCCGAGCGGCACCATCGCCACGTTGGCACCCGCCGCGGCCACCGGGTCGTCGAAGTTGTCGGTGAGCAGCTCGAGGGCGACCAGCAGCAGAAGCAGGCCGCCGGCGCACTGCAGCGCCTCGAGGGAGATGTGCAGATAGTGCAGGATCGCCTGTCCGAACAGCGCGAAGATCGTGATCACCAGGAAGGAGACGGCGACCGCGAGTACCGCCGCCCGACGCTGCTTGCCCGGTGACTGACCGGCGGTCAGCGAGAGGAAGACCGGGATGGTGCCGACCGGGTCCATGATCACGAAGAGCGTCACGAACGTGGAGACGAAGATCTCGGTCAACGTACGACCCCGGGGGTGGCTCGTCCGGAGGCGGCCGCGGCTGCGGCCGCGCGCTCCAGGAGCCGCTCGTACTCGGCGGGTGCGGTGGTGTTCACTCCCAGATGGTGACCCACCTTCCCGGTGCCGTGGTAATCGCTGGATCCGGTCACCACGAGGTCGAGGTTGCGGGCGATCACCCGCAGTTTCTCGCGCACTTCCGGGCTGTGGTCCTGGTGGTCGACCTCGAGCCCGGACAGGCCCGCGTCGACCAGTGCGGAGAGCGTCGCCTCGTCGGGCTGCTCTCGGCCGGACCGGCCCCAGGGGTGGGCGATCACGGTGACTCCGCCGGCGGCGGCGACGGTGCGGATCATCGGCTCGAGCGGGGCCGCGTAGCGGTTGACGTACGCAGGTTTGCCGGCGCCGAGGTAGCGGTTGAACGCCTCGTCGCGACTGCCCACGTACCCCTTGGCGACGAGCGCGTCGGCCAGGTGCGGGCGCCCCGAGGCGGCCGCATCACCGGAGACGGCCGCGACGTCCTCGACGGACACCTCGATGCCGAGTCGCGCCAGCCGGTCCAGCATCAGCGGCAGCCGTCCGTCACGCCCGACGAGCACGCGAGCGAGCTCCTCGACCAGCGGCGGGTAGGTCCGGTCGGGAAGGTAGGCCAGCAGATGGACACCGTGCCCGGCGTGGATGGTGCTGATCTCCATGCCACGCACCAGGTCGATCCCGGCCTCGGCGGCCGCCGAGGCCGCCTCGTCCCAGCTGTCGGCGGTGTCGTGGTCGGTGATCGCGACGACATCGAGCCCTTCGGCCTTCGCCGCCTGGACCAGCTCAGTGGGCGAATCGGTCCCGTCGCTCACCCGCGAGTGAGTATGGAGGTCGATGCGCACTCGCACATCCTAGAGGTTTCGCGGGCAGAGACACCTCTACGGCGAGCTCCACCAAGACCCGCCGGGTCCGCCGAAGGGCAGCTCGACCATCTGTACGCCCAGGTCGCCGACCTGGCGCAGGTGCCAGCCGTCCTGGAGCATCAACATCGCCGTGGCCGGGCGGAAGACCAGCCACAGCCAGCGACCGGCGGCCTCGCCGACGACCACCGACCGTTCCCACTCCTCGGCGCCGTTGGTCCACTGGGTGATCGGCCACAGCGGCACCAGCTGCCCGCCGACACGGACCCGTGTCGTGGGCGGGCCGGCGCAGGCGTCGATGCCGGGGTCCGGTCCTTCCGTACGCGCGCACCGCGCGCCCAGCCCGACCCCGGCCTCCTCGGTGACGACGGTCATCTCGACCGGTCCGTCGTCCGGGGTCACCCCCGTCACCGTGAGCAGCGTCGCCGAGCCCTTGGCCTCGTCGCCGACCACGGCGAGGTCGGCGATCGACCAGCCCGAGTCGACCGGCCAGGGAACGTAGGTGGGCACGTCCCCAGCCAGCGAGAGGACCTGCACGAGGTCCTCGTAGGAGGCCCCGTCCGAACGCCACACCGGTGTCACGACACCGTGCTCAGGACACGACCTGCTGCCGCCGGCGCCGATGCTCGCCACCGGCGTCGCGCAGCGTGGACAGCCAACCGCGAGAGCCACCCCATAACGGTGACCCGTGCCATCCGTCTGGTCAAGCCGTTCGGTCGAGCGTCTGCCGCTTGTTTCGCAGCGACCGAGTGGTGATTACGTGTTCCAGCTCTTGACGACCGGCTGCCCGTGGTAGGCGTCCAGCATCGAGACGGTCGCGGTGTCCAGCCGGAAGAGTCGTCCATCGGTGACCGGGAGCCCCAGCCACACCGCTGCCAGGGCGCACAGGGCGTGTCCGTGGGAGAAGACCAGGGTGTCACCGTCGCGCTCGCGGGCGGCCGAGACGACCCGGCCCAGCCTCTCCTGGACCGCGGCCGCCGTCTCTCCCCCGGGCGTCGCGGCCGTCCACAGGCTCCAGCCGGGGTCGGTGCGATGGATCTCGTCGGTGGTGATGCCCTCGTAGTCGCCGTAGTCCCACTCGACCAGGTCATCGGTGACGACCGCGTCGGGGAAGCCGGCGAGCTCGGCCGTACGCAGCGCCCGCTGTCGCGGGGAGGTCAACACCGCGGCGTACTTCTGGTCCTGAAGCCGGGACGCGAGCAGCTTGGCCGCCTCCTCGCCCTCGGCCAGGAGGGGAAGGTCGGTGTGGGAGGTGTGCCGGCCGTTGAGGGACCACTCGGTGGTGCCGTGCCTGACGAGGTAGAGGGCCATGCCCCCATCCAACCAGCCATCGGCGCCGCCGAATCCTCAGGCCCGAGTGATGAACCGGTTGACCTCGCGAACGAACACGTTGGGCGCGAGGTCGGCGGCGGTCGAGAGGGCCCTGGCGGGGAACCCGACCGTCGTGTGCACCTTCGGCAGCCGGAACAGGCCCTTGCGGGGCTGCGCCATCTCCCAGACCTGGTCGGCGACGTCCTCGACGGTGAGCCGGATTCCCAGGGTCTGGTGGGACGAGGCGGCGTTGCCGTCGAGCAGCGCGGTCTTCACCCACAGCGGCCACACCGCCTGCACCCGGATGCCCTCCTTCCGCCACTCCAGCTCCAGCGCCTCGGTGAGTCCGCGCACGGCGTACTTCGACGCGCTGTAGGAGGCGATCTCCGGTTGCCCGTAGATGGCGCTCGCGCTGCAGACGTTGATGACGCCCGAGCCGGGCGTCGCCCGCAGATACGGGTACGCCGTGTGGCAGCCGTTGATCACGCCGTTGACGTTGATCTCGATGGTCTGATGGTGCTGGGCCAGGTCGACGTCGGCCAGGCGGCCGGCACGCAGGATGCCCGCGTTGTTGACCAGCAGGTCGAGGCGACCGCCGGCAGCGGTGGCGAACTCCTCCAGAGCCGCCTTCCAGGAGGCGGGGTCGGTGACGTCGAGCGTGCCACCGATGGCGTTGTCGCTGCCGAGGATCGCCGCGACATCCCGGGCGAGCTCGACGTCGATGTCGTAGATTCCGACGAACCAGCCCTGCGCCGCGAACTTCTCGACGATCGCCTTGCCGATGCCCTGTGCGGAGCCGGAGACGAAGAGAGCCTTTTTGCGTGTCGAAGCGGAGCCCGAGACGGTGTGGGTTGACATGTCGTACGTCCTTACACGGGGATGAGCGCCCAGTAGTCGAGGTCGAGCAGCACGCCGGGGGCGTACTTGCCGTCCTCGCCGCGCAGCGTCATCGACTCGTCGCGGCCCTTGGTGGCGACCAGCCTCAGCCGGAGCGCGCCGACCCCGGGGGCGTCGGTCTCGACCCGGTCGAGCACCTCCGACCAGGCGTAGACGGTGTCGCCCGCGAAGGCCGGAGAGGTGTGGGCGCCGGCGTTGATCGCGGCGATCAGCTGGGCGTTGGCGAGGCCGTTGAACGACAGCGCCCGGGCCAGCGAGATGATGTGGCCGCCGTAGACGAGGTTGCGGCCGTCGGGCCGTGCCTCGACGTTGAAGTGCACCTTCGCGGTGTTCTGCCACAGCCGGGTGGCCTGCTGGTGCTCGGACTCGGTGAGGGTGACCCCGTCGACGTGATCGATCTTCTCGCCGACCTCGTAGTCGGCCAGCCGGTGCGGCTCACCGGCGGCGGTGAAGTCGTAGGCGGAGAAGTCCAGGCCCTGGGGCACGATGAGGTTCTTGGCGTCGACCGCCTTCGCCAGCTCCGGGATCACGGTCTCGGGCGCCGCGGCCGCCTGGTCGCGCTTGTGGACCATCACCCAGCGCGCCCAGTCGATGGCGACCTCGCCGCGCTGGTTGGTGGCGGTCGAGCGTACGTAGACGACGCCGGACTTGCCGTTGGAGTTCTGCTTGAGGCCGATGACCTCGGACTTCGTCGAGAGCGTGTCCCCCGGCACCACCGGCTGGTGGAAGCGGCACTCGGCGTAGCCGAGGTTGGCGACCGCGTTCAGCGACACGTCCGGGACGGTCTTGCCGAAGGCGATGTGGAAGCCGATGAGCTCCTCCACCGGGTGCACGCCCAACCCGACGGAGGCCGCGAAGGCTGCGCTCGAGGGCACCGCGAAGCGGGTCGGGTAAAGCGACCCGTACGCAGCCCGGTCGCCCTCGGTCACGGTGCGCGGCGTGGCGTGCTCGATGACCTGGCCGACCTGGAAGTCCTCGAAGAAGTTGCCCGGGTTCGTCTTGCTCATCTGCGGCCTCTCGTCGGTGGATGTACCGGACGGTAACCTAGTTCAGACGATCCCGTGGAGGCGTTCCGGGATGCGTAACAGCGGCTGGTTGCGGAGGTTGTCGATGTGGCCCGGGCCGACGGCGCGGTGCACTCCGTCCTCCTCCCGGACGAGCCTGGCCGGCAGGACCGAGGCCGGGTCGAACTCCTGGACATCGGCGCTCGCAGAGGCGGTCGCGGCGGTCAGCAGGCCGGCGAGATCGTCGCCGGAGCGTCCCCACGAGCTGCCCTTGCCGCGCCCCACCGACCTGGCGAGCTCGTTGCGACGATCTGCCTGCCGTCGCAGCAGATCCACGTCGGCGAACTTCATGTGGAGCATGAACAGACCGGGATCGGGCACGTACGGCGCCTTGATCCCGTGGGAGGCGAGCGTCCAGGCGGCCGGAACCCGCTTGACCGACGGCTTGCACATCAACGGCGCGAACTGGGCGTACGACCGCTGGCCGAGGATCGGCTTGCCGCTGACCAGCGCTCCCTCGACCGCGGTGTGGTGGACGATGTTGAGGGCGAACGGGGCGATCACCCGCTCGGGACGCCGGATCAGGTAGTCGGACAGGTTGGCGTATTTCGCCGGGTCCGGAACGAGGAACTCGTCGACGTCGGTGAAGATGACCACGTCGTAGATCCCCAGGAGACCGTGGGCGACCCCGCTGGCCAGGCCCATCCGGCCGGCCTCGAAGTTGCCCTTCCGGAAGCCCGGCAGCCGCTGGACCGTGCACGAGAGCTCGTCGGTCGAACCGTCGGTCGAACCGTCGTCGAAGACGATCAGGTTCTCGTGACCCGCGGCTCGGCCGTAGTGGTCGACCCAGCGGGCGAGCATCTCACCCTCGTCGCGCGCGATCGTGAGCACCGCGATCCGTGGCGGCGCGGCAGACGACGTGCCGTGCGCCTCATCGGCGAGTCTGCGACGACGGCGCAGGCTCCAACTGCTTGACAATGAATTCCCCCGAATGTGTTGAGGCCCTACGTGCGGACCAGCTCCTCTCGCCGAACGGACCACTCAACGAGGTCGGCCAGGGCGGAGACGGCGCGCGCCGGGGCTTTACGGCCCTCCCCCGGGTCGATGGTCTCACCAGGAATCGTCGGGTCGGCGAGCTTCTTGTCGAGGTCCGTACGCAGCGCCGCATAGGAAGCGACCGCGGCGTCTCGAACCTGCTTGTCGGTGACCTTGCGCGGGTCGATCCCGCGTACGTCCACAGGGGCCAGGTCATCGAGATCCCCGTGGATGGTCGCGTCCAGGCCGCGCAGCTCCGCTGCCTCGTCGCGGGTGAACGAAGACGTCCAGCGCGGTGCCTGGAGCCCGATGCGCGGGTCGTCGACCGTCAGCGCCGGCATCAGACGCTTGCCGAGGACGTGCTTGCGCAGTGCCATCGCCGCCGGGTAGGCCAGGCCACGCCGGTCCAGCTCGGTGTTGAGGCCGCGCAGCACCTCGACGGTCGCCGAGCCGAGGGAGGTGTTCTTCGGCGGCGGGCTCTTCATCCCCTCGGGATCGAAGCCCATCGCCGCGCCGAAACGCTCCAGCAGCAGGGTCGCCGGGCTGCCCGGAGGCGGCACGGTGACCAGGTGAAGGGGTCCGGCGTGGCGCCAGCGTCGGGCGACGGCGACCATGTCCTGCTCGGCCCAGAACCGCTTGCCGGGCTTGGAGTGGCGGCGCTCGGGAGAGCCGGGACGGCTCCTGTTGACCGCGGTGAGGAACTCAGCCCAGGTCCAGTCCATGCCGTTCTGGACGAGCTCCTGCCACATCGACGGGATCTGCCGGTTGATGTCACGCAGCGAGAGCACGATCTCGGGGGTCACGCCCTTGAAGCTCGTCGCCACCCGCTCGACCGTCTCGGGACCGACCGGCGCGAGCAGCTCGACGGAGATCAGCGCGGTGCCGTCCCACTGGTCGACCTCGGCGACCATGCGGTCCCAGGCACCGGCGACCGAGTCCCCCTGCGGGTGCGTCCGGCGGCCCTTCACGTCGAGAACGGCCTCGATCTGGTGGCGCCAGCGCGCGCCAGGGACCAAGAACCCACGCTCCGCCAGGAGAGCCTTGTTCTTGTACAGGGCACCCTGCAGATAGGTCGTCCCCGACTTCATCGCCCCGACATGGAGCATTACGCGGCGCGCCAACTTCTCGTTACCTCTCGACCAGACCGACCCGACACCCCCGAGGGGGCATCGTAGCGTCAGGACCCGCCGCCGCCAGCCTTTCGGCGGTGCATCTTCGGTGCGCCACCGACGACCTCGGAGCCGTGCGCCTTCTCCTTGGCCCCCGCGCTCTCGGCGCGGGCGTGGTCGTGGTTGTTCTTCTTCTCCAGCGCCTCGCGCATCTTGGCTTTGAGATCGTCGTTCGTCATCGCTCTCCCTGAATCGCGTTGCTGGATCGTTGGTCGGGTAACCCCCAACCTACGACAACGACACCGACGAATCCTCAGGTTTTCCGGACGAGACCGTAGGTGTGGGCGACGAAGGTCCACTTTCGTCGCCCACACCTACGGATTCGGCGTCCTTTCGCGCGGACTCGATCGAGGTGAGTCAGGCGACCTGGTGGGAGTCGGGGAGGTCCAGGAAGCCGGCGTCACCACCGGCGTAGTAGGTCGCCGGGTCGGCCTCGGCGAGAGGAAGCCGACGGCGAAGGCGCTCGACGAGGTCCGGATTGGCGAGGTAGGCCCGGCCGAAGCTCACCAGGTCGGCGCCCAGACCCAGCCAGCGGTCCGCGGAGGCCAGGTCGGTCGGCCTGGCTCCGAACGGCGCCTCACCGCGGGTCAGCCAGGAGCTGGGGTTGACGATCATGGTTCCGTCCCACCGCTCGCGCAGGTCGAGCATGGTCGCCTCGTCGGTGGTGGCCTCGATGTGGACGTACGCCAGCCCGAGCCGGTTGAGCCCGGTGACCAGAGCCCCGTAGAGCTGGGCATGATCGGCTTCGGTGACGTCCCAGAGCCCGGCGCCGGGCGAGAGCCGGATGCCGGTGCGGTCGCCGCCGACGGCATCCACCGTCGCCTCGACGGCCTCGACGGCGAACCGGATGCGGTTTGCCACCGTGCCGCCGTAGCAGTCGGTGCGGAGGTTGGCGTTGGTCGAGAGGAACTGGCTGATCAGGTAACCGTTGGCCCCGTGCAGCTCGACCCCGTCGAACCCGGCGCCGACCGCCCGGCGGGCGGCCTCGGCGTAGGACCCGGCCTGCTCCGCGATCTCTGCGGTCTCCAGGGCACGCGGCACCGGCGCGGGCTGGGGCCCGGTCGGCGTGAAGACGTCGGCCCCCACGGCGACGGCTGACGGGGCCACCGGCCGGAGGCCGGAGATCGACTCGTGCGAGACCCGGCCGCCGTGCATGAGCTGGGCGAAGATCCGGCCACCGTTGATGTGGACCGCGTCGGTGACCTGCCGCCAGGAGGCGGCCTCCTCCTCCGTACGCAATCCTGCGGTGTTGGGGTTCGAGGTGCCGACGCGGTTGGGGGCGATCCCGTCGGAGACGAGCATGCCGGCGGTGGCCCGCTGAGCGAAGTACGTCGCCATCGACGGCGTCGCCAGACCGTCGGCGGTGCCTCGGGCGCGAGTCATCGGCGCCATCACGATCCGGTTCGGCAGCGTGAGCGGGCCGAGTTGGTGGCGGTCGAAGAGGCTGGTCACAGGTGAGCTCCTTGGGAGTGGCAGTGGTTCGCCACGTACGCTAGAACCTGACATTGACGTCAGAGGCAAGTCTTGTGCCGGAGATCACCCCAGGAGGAGTTCGATGCGGATCGGCGAGCTCGCGCGGCGGGCGGGCGTGAGCGTCCGCTCGCTGCGCTACTACGAGGAGCAGGGACTGCTCGAGTCCGAGCGCAGTAGCAGCGGCCAGCGGCACTACCCCGAGGCAGCCGTCGACCGGGTGATCCTGCTCCAGCGGCTCTACGCGGGCGGACTCTCGAGCCGTACGATCGGCGAGGTCCTTCCCTGCGTCGACCGGCCGAGCGCCGACACCTCCGAGTCGGCCTTCGAGATGATGGTCGGCGAGCGCGACCGGCTCAGCGCGCACATCGAGGACCTGCTCCGGACCCGCGACATGCTCGACGAGCTGATCGCCACCAACCGCCGCCACAACGCGACCCTCGAGCCTGACCCCGCCGGCTGACGAAGCGCCCGAGACAGCAGAAGTGGGGGGGGGGGCCCCCCCCACGGACGCCCCCAAAAGACAAAACGCGGGGGGGGGGGGCCGGGGGTG
>NZ_JBEYUV010000003.1:19973-69205 GCF_040643685.1 Nocardioides sp. NPDC047086 | reverse complement strand
AGCGGATCGCCGCCCAGGCCGAGATCGCGGTACGACGCGGGCCGTGCGTCCCTCGACCTTCGTGGAGGCGACCCGACCGACGATGACACCGGCAACCCGGACCTCGTCGCCCACTTCTACAGATTCGGCGGGAGGTCCGGCCGATGGGTCAGGACTTGTAGTCCTTCAGGAGGCTGCGGCCGATGATCATCTTCTGGATGTCGCTGGTGCCCTCACCGATGAGCATGAACTTGACCTCGCGCATGAGCCGCTCGATCTCGTACTCCTTGGAGTAGCCGTAGCCGCCGTGGATGCGGAAGGAGTCCTCCACGACCTCGTTGGCGTACTCGGAGGCGACCATCTTGGCCATCCCGGCCTCGACGTCCATCCGCTTGCCGGTGTCCTTCAGCCGCGCGGCGCGGACCATCATGTTGTGGGAGACCTCGACCTTGGTGCCCATCTCGGCCAGACGGAACAGGATGGCCTGGTGCTCGGCGATCTTCTTGCCGAAGGTCTGACGCTGCTGGGAGTAGGCGATGCCGAGCTCGAAGCCACGGATCGCCAGGCCGCAGGCACGAGCCGCGACGTTGACCCGGCCGACCTCGACACCGTCCATCATCTGGAAGAAGCCCTTGCCCGGGGCGCCACCGAGGATCTGGTCGGCCGAGATCTTGTGACCCTCGAAGATCATCTCGGTCGTGTCGATGCCCTTGTAGCCCATCTTGTCGATCTTGCCGGGCACCGTGACGCCCTGGGCGGTCTCGCCGAAGCCCGGGGTCTTCTCCACCAGGAAGGTGGTCATGTTCTTGTAGACGCTCTCGGCGCCCTCGTCGGTCTTGGTCAGCACCGCGACCAGCGTGGAGGAGCCACCGTTGGTCAGCCACATCTTCTGACCGGTGATGCTGTAGGACCCGTCCTCGAGCTTGGTCGCCTTGGTGGAGACCGCGCTCACGTCGGAGCCGAGACCCGGCTCGGACATCGAGAACGCGCCGCGTACCTCGCCGGTCGCCATCTTCGGCAGGTACTTCTGCTTCTGCTCCTCGGTGCCGTGCTGCATCAGCATGTAGGCCACGATGAAGTGGGTGTTGATGACACCCGAGACCGACATCCAGCCGCGCGCGATCTCCTCGACGCACAGCGCGTACGTCAGCAGCGACTCGCCCAGACCGCCGTACTCCTCAGGGATCATCAGACCGAAGATGCCCAGCTCCTTGAGGCCCTCCACGATCTCGGTCGGGTACTCATCGGCGTGCTCCAGCTCCTGGGCCACCGGAATGACCTTCTCGTCCACGAACTGGCGGACGGTCTTCAGGATCTCTTCCTGGATGTCGGTGAGACCTTCGGTCTCGGCAAGGCGACCCATGCTGTACTCCTAACTCGGTGGTCGAGCCTGTCGAGACCACCACGACGTGTCACTGCGGCAGGTTACCAATCAGTAACCATCAGTGACAGGGTGACTCCCACCACATCGCGATCCTACGTCCCTCAGACCCGGCGTCCGACTGCCGAGAAGAACGGCTTGAGGAGCTTGTCGTACGACGCCTGGGTGACGCTCACGTAGCCCGATCGCTTCCCGGCGCCGGCCGAGTTGGACATCTGGGTGCTGGAGCCGAAGGCGAACGTCGGGGTGACACCTGTCCTGCTGATCAGCAGGACGGTCGCCCGCAGGCCGGCGCCGTCGTAGCCGTCCGGGCGCGGCACCGCCCAGCTCTTCTTGTCGACGTCCTTGCCGAGGACCCGCTGCAGCGACCGCATCTCGGCGGTCGTGGTCCGCTCCGCGGTGACGACCTGGACGTGCGCACCACGCGACTTGGCCCGCTTCAGCGCCCGGAGCACCTTGCCGTTGCTCAGCGCGCGGGTGGCCAGGCGGACGACCTGACCCCGCTTGGTGCTGTTGATCGACTTCAGGACCGTACGCAGCACGCTCTGCTCATCGGCGGCACTCAGCCCCGGGTCGGTGACCACGACACCCGGCCCGAACCGGACCCGGGCGGAGCCCTCGGTGGAGGTCACGGGCAGCGGCGAGAAGTCGACACGGACCGCGTGATGGTCGGACTCGAGCCCGAAGGCGCGCTGGTTGCCGGTGGCGAACCGCGCGATCCCGCGGGCCAGCACGTAGTCGATGGTCGAGTCCCGGCCATGTGTGACCGGCGCCTGCTCGGTGACGTCGTAGCTCGGGACCAGGTGCTGCGCGGCGAAGATCTCACGCGGGTAGCGCGAGCCGCCGTACTGCACGTTCAGGTCGCCGCCGACCATCACCGGTCCCCGCCGGGCCAGCGCCTTGACGAGCACGTTGAGCGCGCGGGCGGAGGGACGGACCAGGTCGCCGTAGTACTTGGACTTCGGCGCGAAGTGCACCGCGACCACCGAGACGTTCCGGCCGGTCGCCCGGTTCTCGAGGGTGACCCAGTTGGCGTACCTGATGCCCCAGTGCAGGCGCTGGTCGGCCGCCTTGCCGCGCTTGTTGCTGATCCGGTGGATGCCCTTCGAGGTCGCGGCCCACTTGTCGTTGTCCCAGGCCACCGCCGTCGCGGACCTGTAGGCGTTGCCGCCCTTGCGCCACACGCGATAGCGCCCCGGCTCGAGGTCCGCGGTGCGGCGGCCGTTCACCTCGTTGTAGGCGATGAAGTCGGGCGCGGTGTCGACGACCTCGCGTACGTCCTTCTTGAACTTCGCCGTGCCCATGCTGGCCCTGATGTTGGCCTGGACCATCCGGTAGCGCGGTGGCGCGTAGGCGACGGTCTCCAGGTCCGTCGGGGCCGGAGCGGTCGAGTCACGCACGGCGACGAGCGCGCCACCGAAGAGCCCGATGACAAGCCCCGTGGAGAGCAGGGCCTTGGCCACCCGGCCCGCGGGAGACGTGACATGAGGTTGTGTACGCATCTGTTCTCGTCCCTCTCACAGCAGCGGCGACCGATCACGCTGGCCACATAGACAACTTTTGTAACACAAGCCCCAGCCCGATCGTCGACTCCGCTCCGGCGCGGGTTCGGATAGATCATCGAATCGACGTTCCCTGCCACCGAGCGAGCGCCGACGCGATCTGTCTGGACACATGTCATAACGTGGGCCCGTGAGCACCTCGCCCAACCGCGTCTACGCGGCACGCCTGGTCGGCCTTCCGATCTTCGACCCGCTCGGTGAGCAGGTCGGCAAGGTGCGAGATCTCGTGGTCACGGTCAGATCGGACGCCCGGCAGCCGCGCGTGCTCGGCCTGGTCGTCGAGGTCTTCGGGCGGCGGCGCATCTTCGTGCCGATGACCCGGGTGACCAGCATCGACTCCGGCCAGATCTACACGACCGGGCTGCTCAACATGCGCCGATTCCAGCAGCGTTCGACCGAGACCCTGGTGATCGGCCAGATGTTCGATCGGCAGGTCACGATCCGCCCGACCGGCGTCGTCGGAACCGTCTACGACATCGGCATGGAGCAGGCCCGTAACCGCGACTGGCTGCTCTCGCGGGTCGCCGTGCAGGAGCTTGCCAAGGGCCTGCGCCGCCGCGGGCAGACGCACGTGGTGGAGTGGAACGACGTCGAGGGGCTGGCCAGCCGCTCCCCCACCCAGGCCGCGACCCACCTGGTCCAGGCGATCCACGACATGCGTCCGGCCGATGCCGCGACGATGATCCACGAGCTCCCGCCCGAGCGCCGCCGACAGGTCGTCGCCGCCCTCGACGACGAGCGCCTCGCCGAGGTGCTCGAGGAGCTGCCCGAGGACGACCAGGTCGCCATCGTGCGGGCCCTGGACTCCGAGCGTGCCGCCGACGTGCTCGAGGAGATGTCGCCGGACGATGCCGCCGACCTCATCGCCGAGCTGCCCGAGGAGACCGCCACCCTGCTGCTCGAGCTGATGCAGCCGGAGGACGCCAAGGACGTACTGCGGCTGATGTCCTACGAGGAGGACACCGCCGGCTCGATGATGACCCCTGAGCCGGTCATCGTCGGCCCCGACGCGACGATCGCCGACGCGCTCGCGCTCGTACGCAACCCCGACCTCACCCCGGCCCAGGCGGCCCTGGTCTACGTGTGCCGTCCCCCGCTGGAGACGCCGACCGGCAAGTTCCTCGGTATCGCCCACATCCAGCGGCTGCTGCGCGAGCCACCCTCGACACTGGTCGCCGGGGCCCTGGACGAGTCGCTGGAGCCGCTGCGCCCCGAGGACAGCACCGAGCAGGTCGCGGCCCACCTGGCGACGTACAACCTGGTCGCCGCTCCCGTCGTCGACGAGAACGGCCACCTGGCCGGCGCGGTCACCGTCGACGACCTGCTCGACCACCTGCTCCCGGAGAACTGGCGCGAGAACCTCGCCCGTCAGGAGTCGGCCACCGAGCCCCGTCCCGACACCAGGCCCGACACCCGTCCCAACAAGGTGATCACGCCGGAGATGGTGCGACGTGGCTGACGCCCGCGCCGCCCGCGGCCGCCTCGACACCCCGCGCGAGCTGCGCCGCCCCCTGGTCCGGCGGCCCACCTTCCGTGCCGACGCCTTCGGTTCCTTCGCCGAGGCCTTCGCCCGCTACATGGGCACCGCCCGGTTCATCGCCTGGATGACCATGGTCGTGGTCATCTGGGTCGCCTGGAACCTCCTGGTTCCGAGCGAGTGGCGCTTCGACGAGTTCCCGTTCATCTTCCTGACCCTGGCTCTGAGCCTGCAGGCCTCGTACGCCGCGCCGCTGATCCTGCTCGCGCAGAACCGCCAGGAGGACCGCGACCGGGCGATCGCCGAGCAGGACCGGCGGGTCGCCTCCCAGTCCAAGGCCGACATGGAGTTCCTCGCCCGCGAGACCGCGTCGCTGCGGATGGCCCTCGGCGAGGTCGCCACCCGCGACTACCTCCGCTCCGAGCTTCGACTGCTCCTCGAGGAGCTCGATGAGCGCGACCGTCACCGCGGTCCGATCGACCAGCCCTCGGGCGATGCAGGAGAGTCCCCACGCACGACGTAGGCTTGCATACCGTGAGCAGCCCGCTTCTCGACCGTGTCAACGCAGCCCTGGCGACCGTTCAGGACCCGGAGATCAAACGACCCATCACCGAGCTGGGGATGGTCGACTCCGTCTCGATCGACGACGCAGGCGTCGTCAGCGTCAAGGTGCTGCTGACCGTCGCCGGCTGCCCGCTCAAGGACACGATCAACCGCGACACCACCGCGGCGCTGGAGAAGGTCGACGGCGTCACCGGCGTCGACCTCGAGCTCGGCGTGATGACCAACGAGCAGCGCACCGAGATGCGCAACGGGCTCACCGGCGGCCAGGCGCAGCGGGAGATCCCCTTCGCCCAGCCGGGCTCGCTGACCAAGGTCTTCGCGATCGCGTCGGGCAAGGGCGGTGTCGGCAAGTCGTCGGTCACGGTCAACCTGGCCGTCGCGCTCGCCGCCCAGGGCCTCAAGGTCGGCATCGTCGACGCCGACATCTACGGCCACTCGGTGCCCGCGATGCTGGGCGTGGCCGACTCCCGGCCGACCCAGGTCGACGACCTGATCATGCCGGTCCCGACCGCCTCGGGCGTCTCGGTGATCTCGATCGGGATGCTGAAGCCGCGTCGTGACCAGGTCGTCGCCTGGCGCGGCCCGATGCTCGACCGGGCCCTGGTCCAGATGCTCTCCGACGTCTACTGGGGCGACCTCGACGCGCTGCTGCTCGACCTGCCCCCGGGCACCGGCGACGTGGCCATCTCGCTGGGCCAGCACCTGCCCAACGCCGAGATCGTCGTGGTCACCACCCCGCAGGAGGCCGCCGCCGAGGTGGCCGAGCGGGCCGGCACCATGGCCGAGATGATGCACCAGCGCGTCGTCGGCGTCGTGGAGAACATGTCCTGGCTCGTGCTGCCCGACGGCTCCAAGATGGAGGTCTTCGGCTCCGGCGGTGGCCAGCGGGTCGCCGACACCCTCTCCCAGCGCTTCGGCTCGAAGGTGCCGCTGCTCGGTCAGATCCCGCTGGAGCAGACCCTGCGCGAGGCCGGCGACGCCGGGAAGCCGATCGTCGAGGCCGACCCGACCGCGGAGTCGGCGAAGGTGCTGGCCGAGGTGGCACGTACGATCTCGGGCCGCGGCCGCGGGCTCGCGGGCATGCAACTGGGCCTCACTCCCACCTCCAAGCTCTGACCCTGTAGGTTCGGCGCGTGTTCGGCATCGGCTTCGCGGAGCTCGCCGTCATCGTCGTGATCGCCATCCTGGTCTTCGGACCGGACAAGATCCCCGACATGGCACGGCAGATCGCCCGCCTCCTCCACCAGGTGCGCAACCTGGCCAACAACGCGCGAGACGACTTGCGCGGAGAGCTCGGGCCCGCGTATCAGGACCTCGAGCTGCGCGACCTCGACCCGCGTCGCATCGTCAGCAGGCAGATCCAGGAAGCCCTCGCCGACATCGAGGAGGAAGAGGCGCGCGCCAAGGCGCCCAAGCCTCTTCTGGCCGGCGAGAAGCCGCCTTACGACGACCAGGCGACGTAGCTCCGTCCCTCCTGTCTCCTTCCTCGCAGCAGCACCTTCTGTTACTCGCCGGTTTAGAACCGCGAATAACGGGTAAGAGAAGGTTGCCTGCGTAGAAAGGAGTTTGCGCCCATGAGCGCTCTACCATCTCGGGACCCTGATCCGGCAGCCGAGCCGGATCCGCAACGCCCTGCCGAGGTGCCTCTGGCTGATGTCCAGGGCATGCTCGCCTTCGACCTACAGCCACGCCTGGATCCGCCGCAGCCAGACCGGAGCGGGCAGGATGACGCACTGCTGGCCGAGCCGATCCCCATCGTCCCCGCCCGCGGCCACCTGAGCGCGTGGATCCCACAGTTCGCGCAGAAGATCGCCGAGGTCGTCGGCGGGGACCGTCCAGCGAGCCAGCTGGTCCGCTGGACGACCAAGGAGGTCGTCGCCGACCTGCGATACCGCGCCGCCCTCACCGCCCGTAGCGGGGCGTACGAGCCCGGCCTGGGCCGCCACCAGCCGGTCCGCCCCCGCGTCTATCGATGGCACCTCCACATGGTCACCGAGACCATCGTCGAGGCCACCGTCAACATCAAGTTCGGTCACGGCCACCGCGCGATGGCCCTCCGGTTCGAGCAGAGCGGTGAGAACTGGATCTGCACGGTCCTCAACTTCGGGCCGTACGAATGAACCACAGGAGCGCTGTGCGTACCTCGGTACGGACAGCGCTCCTGTGGTTCGAGACCGAGTGCGACCTCAGCCGTTGACGCGGGTGGTGAGGCCGGTCGGGCCGCCGGGGCGGCCGTGGCACTGCTTGAACTTCTTGCCCGAGCCGCAGGGGCACTGCTCGTTGCGGCCGACCTTGGAGTAGGGGTCGTCGGCGTTGCTGACGGTGTTGCCCTGCGCCTCGGCCTGGCCCTGCTCGTCCGGGCCGGAGAAGGCCAGGTGCTTGGGGGCAGCAGGCCTCTGCAGACCCTTCGCGGTGACCTGCGGGGCGCTGGCCGAAGCCTTTGCCGCCTCGGCCCTCAGCGCGGCGGAGATGTCCTGGAGGCCACCGGCCTGACCGACGCTGACCGGCGGCTCGGCGAGCGCACCCTCGTGCATCGGACCGGCGTGACGGGTGCCGTCGGGGTGGTAGTGGAACTCCTGCTCGGCCTGTTCGACCTGGACCTCCAGGTTGAACAGGTAGCCGACCGCGGCCTCCTTGATGCCGTCCATCATCGCGGTGAACATGTCGTAGCCCTCGCGCTGGTACTCCACCAGCGGGTCACGCTGGGAGTACGCCCGCAGCCCGATGCCCTCGCGCAGGTAGTCCATCTCGTAGAGGTGCTCGCGCCACTTGCGGTCCAGCACGGAGAGCACGACCTGGCGCTCGACCTCGCGCATGCCCTCGGAGCCGATCTCCTCCTCGCGGCGGTCGTACGCCTCCTGGGCGTCCTTCTTGAGGATCTCGATCAGCTCGCTGCGGTCGAGGTCGTCCTTGCTGCCACCGGCGTCCGCGATCAGCTTCTTCGGCTCGACCGAGACCGGCCAGATCTGGCGGAGGTCGGTCCACAGCTGGTCGAGGTCCCACTCCTCGGCGTAGTCCTGGGTCGCTCCGGTGACGACGCCTTCGACGACGTCGTCGATGAAGCCGCGGATCTGCTCCTCGAGGTCGGCGCCCTCGAGCACCTCACGGCGCTCGGCGTAGATGACCTTGCGCTGGCGGTCCATGACGTCGTCGTACTTGAGCACGTTCTTGCGGGACTCGAAGTTCTGGCCCTCGACCTGGGTCTGCGCGTTGGCGATCGACTTGGTCACCGACTTGGCCTCGATCGGCACGTCGTCGGGGATCTTCAGCGTGGTCAGGATGCGGTCGACCCACTCGCCCTTGAACAGGCGCATCAGGTCGTCCTCCAGCGACAGGTAGAAGCGGGACTCGCCCGGGTCGCCCTGACGGCCGGAACGACCACGCAGCTGGTTGTCGATACGGCGGGACTCGTGGCGCTCGGTGCCGAGGACGTAGAGACCACCCAGCTTGGTGACCTCCTCGTGCTCGGCCTTGACCTGCGCCTTGATCCGCTCGACCGTCGGCGCCCAAGCCTGCTCGTACGCCTCCGCGGTCTCGCCCGCGGGCTCCAGGCCCTGCTTACGGAGCTCCTGGTCGGCCAGGAAGTCGACCGAACCACCGAGCATGATGTCGGTGCCTCGGCCGGCCATGTTGGTGGCGACGGTGACCGCGCCCTTGTGGCCCGCCAGCGCGACGATCTTGGCCTCGTCGGCGTGGTACTTCGCGTTGAGGACGGTGTGCGGGACGCCGCGCTTCTTGAGGATGTTGCCGAGGTACTCGGACTTCTCCACCGAGACGGTGCCGACCAGCACCGGCTGGCCCTTCTTGTGGCGCTCGACGAGGTCGTCGGCGACGGCCTCGTACTTCGCCTCCTCGGTGCGGTAGACGAGGTCGGGCTGGTCCTTGCGGATCATCGGCTTGTTGGTCGGGATCGGGACCACACCGAGCTTGTAGATCTTGTCGAACTCCGACTCCTCGGTCATCGCCGTACCGGTCATGCCGGAGAGCTTCTCGTAGAGGCGGAAGTAGTTCTGCAGGGTGATGCTCGCGAGGGTCTGGTACTCCTCGCGGACCTTCACACCCTCCTTGGCCTCGATCGCCTGGTGCAGACCGTCGTTGTAGCGGCGACCGGCGAGCATGCGGCCGGTGTGCTCGTCGACGATCAGGACCTCGTCGTTGGCGACGACGTACTCCTTGTCGCGGCGGAAGAGCTCCTTGGCCTTGATCGAGTTGTTCATGAACGAGATGAGCGGCGTGTTGACCGCCTCGTAGAGGTTCTCGATGCCGAGGTGGTCCTCCACCTTGGTGATGCCCCGCTCGAGGACGGCGATGGTGCGCTTCTTCTCGTCGACCTCGTAGTCGACGTCGCGGACCAGGCTCTTGGCGATCGTGGCGAACTCGTCGTACCACTTCACGTCGTCCTCGGTCGGACCCGAGATGATCAGCGGCGTGCGGGCCTCGTCGATGAGGATCGAGTCGACCTCGTCGACGATCGCGAAGAAGTGGCCGCGCTGGACCAGGTCCTCCATGGAGGAGGCCATGTTGTCGCGCAGGTAGTCGAAGCCGAGTTCGTTGTTGGTGCCGTAGGTGATGTCGCAGTTGTAGGCCTCGCGGCGCTGCGCCGGGGTCATCTGCGGCAGGATCACGCCGACGCTGAGGCCGAGGAAGCCGTAGATGCGTCCCATCATCTCGGCCTGGAACTTGGCCAGGTAGTCGTTGACCGTGACGACGTGGACGCCCTTGCCGGCCAGCGCGTTGAGGTAGGCCGGCAGCACCGCGGTCTGGGTCTTGCCCTCACCGGTCTTCATCTCGGCGATGTTGCCGAGGTGGAGCGCCGCGCCGCCCTGGATCTGCACGTCGTAGTGACGCTGACCCAGGACGCGCTTGGTGACCTCGCGGACCGTGGCGAACGCCTCGGCCATGATGTCGTCGAGGTCCTCGCCGTTCTCCAGGCGTTGCTTGAACTCGTCGGTCATCCCGCGCAGCTCGTCATCGCTCATCGCGACGAACTCGTCCTCGATCGCATTGACGGCCTTCGAGATGGCCTCGAGCTCGCGAAGGATCTTGCCTTCGCCGAGGCGAAGGATCTTGTCGAGAATTGCCACGGTGGCGGGCTCCTACTAGCGGCAGACGGATAGCACGCTCACTCTACCCACCTCCCGGTCACCCACTCACACCAACGGCGCAAGCAGGGGTGCCAGGTCGCCCTTGGGATCGACCTCGATGGCACTCAGGCCCAGCCAGCCGGCGAGCCGCTCGAGCTCAGCCGCCAGCTCGATGGCCGTCTCGACGGGCGCGCCCGGCTCTGCTGATTGCCTCGGGCTCCGCTTCGGCTCTGCATAGGCGCCCTTGACCTGCAGCGTTCCGCGCTTGCGGTCGGCCTTCAGGTCGATCCGGCCGACGATGTGCTCACCGAGGAGGAACGGCAGCACGTAGTAGCCGTGGATCCGCTTGGGCGCGGGCGTGTAGATCTCGATCCGATAGAAGAAGTCGAACAGCGCCTCGGTGCGCTCCCGCTCCCAGACCAGCGGGTCGAACGGGCTCAGCAGCGCGCGAGCCTCGATGCGCCTCGGCAGGCGGGACCCGGAGGAGAGGTACGCCTGCTTGCGGATGCCCTCGACCGCGACCGGCTCCACCTCGCCGGCGTCGATGAGCTGGTTCAGCGCGCGTGTCGTGTCGTCCACGCGCATCCGGAAGTAGTCGGCGATGTCCTTGGCGGTGCCGACGCCGTGGGACCGCGCGGCGCGGCGTACGAGCTCGAGGTGGGCTTCTTCCTTCGTCGGCGTCGGCGCGTCGAGATGGATCCGCGGGATGACGCGCTCGGGCAGGTCGTAGGCGACCTCGAACTGGTCGTTGCGGTGCGAGATCGCCAGCTCGCCGAACATGTAGAGGATGTCGAGCGTCTTGCGCGAGTCGGACCAGTTCCAGCCCCAGTGGTCCTTGGTCTGCGGGCCGGCGTCGTCGAGCGCCTTGGCCGCGCCGCGCGCGGTGAGCGCCCCCTGCTCGGCCACCAGGGCCAGCACCTTCTCCTTCATCCCGTCCGGCACGCTGCCCCACCACTTCGAGCCCTTCTGGGCGCGGTAGTGGTCCATCCGCCACTGCATGTGCGGCCACAGCTCGACCGGCATGAACGCCTGCACGTGGGCCCAGTACTCGACCATCCTGCGGTCCCGGTGGCCCGTGCTGGCGCGGTGCAGCAGCCCGGTGTCGTACGCCCCCATCCGGCTGTAGAGCGGCATGTAGTGCGCGCGCTGCAGGACGTTGACCGAGTCCACCTGGAGGACTCCGGTGCGCTCGAGGGTGCGCTGGAACGTACGCATCGTCGGCATGGCATGGGGTTTGTCGGCGAACCCCTGCGCAGCGAGCGCGATCCGGCGGGCCTGGGAGCGGCTGAGTGTCTGAGAGCGAGGCACGACTCCGACTGTAGAGCCGGTTCCGGACAAGCCTCGTCCGGAACCGGCTCGTCAGAGCGGCCCGAAGACCCTACCTGGGTCGATCTCGAGCTCCAGGTTCTCCAGCAACCCGAGCAGCTTGCGCTCTTCGAAGCGGAAGTGGGACTCCATGATCGCGGCGATGCCCTCGAGGTGTTTCCCGAGGTCCTCGGGGGTGGCGGCCCTGTCGACGGCCGCCTGGAGGCCGCCGAGGAGATGGCCGATCATGGAGTGGTCCTGCTCGAGATAGTGGATCGTCTCGCGCAGCTCCGGGTGTGATCGGGCGATCGCAGGGAAGAGCTCCCGGTCCTCGCCCTCGTGATGGCCGGTCAGGGCCGCGCAGAACCCATGGCAGAACAGCAGCAGGTCGCGAGCCGCCGGCTCGGCGGGATCTCCGGCGGCGATGGCCTCCTGCGTCACCCGCAGAGCCTTGCGCAGGCGCTCATGCACCTCGCGCATCTCGTTGCTCCAGGCGATCAGCCTGGTCTTCTCGCCCTCAGTCACGTGAGGGCGAAGGGGACGACAACATCAGTCGTGCTCCTTCGTGTCCGGCGCCTCCATGCCTGACACGGTCTGTCACCGGCACGCGACGCTGGCGACAGCCTAGCCGAGCCGACTCAGTCGACTCAGTCGACGTTGAGGAGCTTCTGACGCACGGCGTACATGACCGCCTCCATGCGCGAGTGGGCCTGGAGCTTCTCCAGGATGTTGCGTACGTGGTTCTTGACCGTGTTCTCCGAGATGAACAGTCGTTTGGCGATCTCGCGGTTGTTGAGGCCCTTGGCGACCAGGCCGAGGACCTCGAGCTCGCGGTCGGTGAGCTTGGGCCCGGGGACCGGGGACCGGTCCGGCCGGGACATCTGCTTGAACTCCTCCATCAGCTTGACCGCCATGGAGGGGCTGATCAGCGACTGCCCATCGGCGACCACCCGGATCGCCTGGGCGACCTGGTCGATCGAGGAGTCCTTGAGGAGGTAGCCCATCGCGCCGGCCTTGACCGCGTCATAGAGGTCGGCCTCCTCGTCGGAGACGGTCAGCATGATGATGTTGGCCGAGGGGACGGCATCCTTGATGGCGACGCAGGCCTCCAGGCCGGTCTGCTTGGGCATGCGTACGTCGAGCAGCACGACGTCCGGAGCCGAAGCCGCCGCACGCTCGGTGCCCTCGATGCCGTTGGTGGCCTCGCCGATGACCTCGATGCCGGGCTCGCTCGCCAGCAGCGCGACCAGGCCCCTTCGGAAGAGCTCCTGGTCGTCGACAACCAGGACGCGGACCGGCTCACGATCGGCACCAGATGTAGATGACACGAATGCATCATGGCACGTAACTCATGATGACAAAGAGAATGGCCGGGACTCATCCATCTGAGGGATGGATGAGTCCCGGCCGACGTGCTTACGAGCGGTCGCTCGTCACAGCCGTCAGACGAGGTCTGCGCGGTTGAGCGCGATCACGCCGTAGTCGTATCCCCGCCGGCGGTAGACGACCGCCGGCCTCATCGAGTCCTTGTCGATGTAGAGGTAGAAGTCGTGTCCGACCAGCTCCATCTCGTAGAGGGCCTGGTCGAGCGTCATCGGCTCCGCGGTGTGCGTCTTCTCCCGGACCACCAAGGGCCCCTCCCCCGTCACCGTGATCGGACCGACCTGGTGCTCCCGAACCGTGTCCTCCTCGAACGTCTCGGACTCGGACGTCGTGGCCAGGCCGTCGGGCTCGATGCCCGCCAGTGCCTGCCCGACGGATACCGGAGTGCGTCGTCCGCGGTGGACTCTGCGGCGGTCGGCGGCGCGGCGCATCTGAGAAGCCATCTTGTCGACAGCCAGGTCCAGCGCCCCCATCTTGTCCTCGGCACACGCCTCGGCCCGGATGACCGGACCCTTCGAGTATGCGGTGAGCTCGACGTGGACGGCGCCCTTGTGCTGACGCGGGTTGGGCTCGTTGTCGACCTCCACGTTGATCCTGATGATGCGGTGGTCGTGCTTCTCGAGCTTCGCGAGCTTCTCTGCTACGTGAGCGCGATAGCGGTCTGAGACCTCGGCGTTGCGAGCCGTGACGACAACTTCCATCGGTACCTCCCGGTGTTTCGGGGTTGGCGGACTCCCGGATGGTCAGCGCATGTGACCTCCGGGGTACGGAGTCCGCCCGGCCGACCTGGTCTTCGACCCCACAATCGCCTGCAGAGGCTTAGCAGCTTGGTGCCACTCCACCTTCTCCCTGCTGGCTCCCGTATCTGACGGGAGGACAAGGGCAGGACTTATCTCTAAGCCGCACCGTGATCCCCTTGCCCCAGAATCTGGGTGCGTAGGGTTACGTGGACCGTTTCGCCTGCGACTGGCATCGGCTTGCCGCTCGGATGCCCGCAACGCGGACCTCTCTGCGACGCAACCACGGACCCAGGCGGACTCCATGTAGTGACGGTAGTTCGCCGATGTTCCCCACGAAAGCCCTTCAACAGAATTACATGACGGTTTCCTACATTTGAACGCGAGACCGACGCTGGGTGGCCGCTACGGTCGCGATCGCCTTCACCCCGAGACCGACCGATTCCAGCGCTCGTTGAGCCTCCCGCGCGGTCGCGCCGGTGGTGATCACGTCGTCGCAGACGATCAGCGTCGCTCGCGGGATCTTCTTGGCAAGTGTCCGGATGCCGGACGCGGGGCAGGTGATCGAGCCGTCCAAGTTGGCCTGGCGCTGCCGAGAGTCGAGACCGGCCTGGTCCGCGACGCCGGGTCTGGTGCGGAGCAGCAGGTGATGACGTACGCCGAGACCGTGCTGCCTCAGCATCGCGGCTGCCCGGCGCGTGATCACCGCAGTGCTGTCCAGGCCGCGCTCGCGCACGGAGGCCGGTCGTGACGGGACCGGGACGAGGACGATCGGACCGGTGCCGGTCGTCGCCATCGCCTCGAGGACGGAGAGCGCGAGCAGGCCGGCCAGCGGCCTACGGAGGCCGAGGAGCTGATGCTCCTTGAGCCCGATGACCAGCTGCTTGAGGGTGCCCTCGTACGGCCCGGCCGCGAAGGCCGGGACGATGCCCGCCGGCGCCGGGGTCGGCAGGCTCGGCGCGGCCCGGTCCGGGAGGCCGGCGCGGCAGTCGCGGCACAGCAGTCGGCCCGGTCGCCGGCAGCCGACGCAGCGGCCGCCCACGACCAGGTCGTGCCAGGCGTCGGCGAGCTCGAGGCGGAGAGTCATGGGCCCGAGTCGACCAGGGTGGGTGCCGCTGGGCAACCGGGGGCTGCGTACCTGTGGATAAGGCTGTGGAGATCAGCCCTGGTAGGTGACGTCGGAGATGTTGGACGGCATCCCGAGGTCGAACCTGTCGAGCGGGTCCAGCAGGGTGGTGCCGGAGACGGCGTAGAGGCGGGCTGAGGCCACCGGGGAGCCGACGACTCCGGTGACCCGGTCGCTGACGGTGTAGCGCTCGCTGCTCGGCGCACCGTCGAGCGAGACCGACTGGAAGAGCGCGGTCGAGCCGATCTGCTGGACCGCGACGATCGTGGTCGGCGAGGTCCAGCCGATGTCGGTGACCTGCATGGTCGACGCATCGGGATGCGGCAGCAGGACGGCCGACGTCGCCGTCGTGATCTCGCCCTTCGGGCTGGCCCGCAGCCGGCTGACCACGATCCGGTCCGAGAACTCGCCGCCGATCACCGCGACGAACCGGGTGCCGTCGCGGGAGACCAGGAAACGGGTCACGTTCTCTCCCGTCACGCCGGGAATGGCGACGCGGACGCGGCGGTCGCCGTCGACGTACATCACCCGGGCTCCGGTCGAGTCCTTGTCGACCAGCCACAGCCGGCCGGCGAGGTCCCAGGAGGGCCTCAGCAGCCGGGTACCGTTCACCGGAGCCTCGGTGATCTCGCCGTCGCTGGACAGCTTCCCGACGAGGATGCCGGTGCGGTCGGCGGTGACCGCGGCGGCGGTCGAGGCGTCGGCGTCGACGGCGGCGTCGGTCACGCCGTGAGACTTCGCCCAGCCGCCGAGCACGGGCACCCACGGGTCGCCGTTCTCGCCGGTGCTGGTCACCAGCGCTCCGTCACGGAGCGCATAGAGGTCGACCCTGGCGGTGTTGCCGTTGGGGTCGTAGCCGCCGCCGCTGTCGACGCTGAACGTCTCTCCGTAGCCCGGCAGCACCACCGGCTCGCCGTCGATGGTGAGTCGGATGCGCTCCACGCTGGCGTCCTGGCGCAGCGTCCAGGCCAGCTGGGCTCCCATGAGCTGGAGGTCTTCGGAGCTGTGCTCACCCAGGTCACCGGCGAGATCGACCTCGGCCACCCCGTCGCGTACGTCCACCGAGCGGGGCTCGTCCGCCATCGCCGGGAGGGCGCTGCGGATCACGCCCTGCGCCTCCTCCCCCGGGCCGCTCAGCAGGCTCGAGACGAGGGTGGTGGAGTACGAGGCGCCCTTGGGGGCGAAGATCGGCTCGGGCACCAGGGTGTGCCCGGTCGGTTCGACGTAGTAGAGGTTGCTGCGGGCGAAGTGGGTCAGGAACCAGTCCTCCTCGACCACCAGGGCGTTCGGGGCCGCGCTGATCCGCCACTGACCCTCGGCACGGGTCAGCTCGAAGTCGAGGATCGCCTGCGAGGCGGCCAGCCCGCCACGCCACACGCCCCGCTCGTCGAGCCAGCCGGCGTCCTCGAGCTCCACCGACACCCGCGGGGAGGAGCCGACGTGGCTGCCCAGCTCGCCGTAGACCAGCGTGCGACCGGCCGGCGCCCAGTTCATCGCCGCGTCCTTGGTGAGGTAGCGGCGGGCGTAGGCCGTACTCATCGGGGTGGCCTTCATCGCGTCGAGGAACCCGTCGACGATCTCGCCCGGGGATGCCCCCGGACGCGGGGCGCCGGGGTTGTAGGGGATGACCTCCTCCTGCGCGGCCGGCTCGTCCAGGTCGAGGCGCTGGACCCGCCCGGAGTCGGGCACGTCCGAGCACGCCGAGACGAGGAGCGCGAGCGCGGTCAGGATCAGGGCGAGGGACGTTCTCACGACGCCTCCAACGTGTCACGGGCATCTGCTGGGACGAGCGGGAGCGGGCTGTGCCGCAGCGCCGCCCCGGCATAGCGCGGAAGCGTGAGCCGGAACTGGGCACCCTGGTCCGGGCGGCCCCAGGCCTGCAGCCAGCCACCGTGGAGATGGGCGTCCTCGAGGGAGATCGACAGGCCCAGCCCGGTGCCGCCGCTGGAACGGTCACGGGCGGGGTCGGCGCGCCAGAACCGGTTGAAGACCAGGGCGGTCTCCCCCGGCGCGAGCCCGACGCCGTGGTCGCGCACGGTCAGCGCCGCCGCGTGCTCGTCGGCGTCGATCCGGATGGTCACGGTCTGGCCCACCAGAGCGTGGTCGGTGGCGTTGGCCACCAGGTTGCGTACGATCCGCTCGACTCGGCGATGGTCGACCTGGGCCGTGCAGGGATGATCCGGAGCGACGACCTTCAGCTCGATGTCGCGCTTGTCGGCGAGCGTCGTGTAGGCCTCCACGACGGCGTGGGCCAACGCGGTCAGGTCCGTGTCGTAGAGGTCGAGCACGGCCGCGCCGGCGTCGAAGCGACTGATCTCGAGAAGGTCGCCCAGGAGCGTCTCGAACCGGTCCAGCTCGGTCTGCAGCAGCTCGGCCGCCCGGGCCGTCGGGGCGTCGAAGGTGTCCCTGGCCTCGTAGAGGACGTCGCTGGCCATGCGGACGGTGGTCAGCGGCGTACGCAGCTCGTGGGAGACGTCGGAGCTGAACCGTCGCTGGACGCGGGAGAGGTGCTCGAGCTGCCGGATCTGGTTCTGCAGCCCGCTGGCCATCTGGTTGAACGAGAGCGCCAGGCCGGTGAGGTCGTCCTCGCCGTGGACGACCATCCGCTCCTCGAGGCGCCCGGCGGCCAGCCGTTCGGCGGTCCTGCGGGCGATCCGGATGGGCGTGACGACGTGGCGGGTCACAGCCCAGCTGCCGACGCCGATCAGCAGGATCAGGATCGCCCCCGCGGCCAGCAGCCCACGCGTGATGACGCCGAGCGTCTCCTGCTCCTGGTCCATCGGGAAGAGGAAGTAGACGTTGTAGGTGTCGTCGTGCAACTCCAGCTGCGACCCGATCACGATGCCGGGGGTCGAGGACCGTTCGCCGTCGTCGTAGGAGATCCGGGTGTAGGTCCAGGCCGGCTCGGCGCGGATTGTCTGGAAGCGGTCCTCGAGGGTGCGCGGGACGCTGCGTACGTCCACACCGGGCGTCCACTCGACGCCGTCGTCGCTGATCCGGCCGGAGGTCGAGGTCACCGGGCCGGCCATGACGACGCCGTAGCCACGCGAGAGGCTGCGCTGGATGATCGGGTCGCCCAGGTCGTTGCGCTGCAGCGGGGTGCCGCCGTTGGCGCCCGAGGTCTCCGCGATGCTCGCGCGGGCCGCGGAGAGCTCCTCGGAGGCCTCCGCCTTCGCCGCGGCGACGCGGTCCTGAACCAGCTCGTCGCCGATCTGCTCGAGCAGGATCAGCCCGACCAGGCTGACGGCGGCCGCGGTGAGGAGGACGGTGTAGACCACGACGCGGGTCTGGATCGACCGGCGCCAGGTGGTCAGGAGCTTCTTGGGCGTCCGGGCCGCGGTGCGGACGACCTGCTGGAGTGTCACACGGGCCCTGCCTTGTAGCCGACACCACGGACGGTGACGACGATCTCGGGGTTCTCCGGGTCGTGCTCGACCTTGGAGCGCAGCCGCTGGACGTGCACGTTGACCAGCCGGGTGTCGGCGGCGTGGCGGTAGCCCCACACCTGCTCGAGCAGCACCTCGCGGGAGAAGACCTGGTGAGGCTTGCGGGCCAGGCATTCCAGCAGGTCGAACTCCAGCGGCGTGAGCTGGATCTGCTCACCGTCACGGGTGACCTGGTGGCCGGCCACGTCGATGGTGAGATCGCCGATCTCCAGCACCTCGGGCACGGCGTCGCCGTGCCTGCGGACCCGCGCCCGGATCCTGGCAATCAGCTCCTTGGGCTTGAACGGCTTGACCACGTAGTCGTCGGCCCCGGACTCGAGCCCGACCACCACGTCCACCGTGTCGCCCTTCGCGGTGAGCATGACGATCGGCACACCCGACTCCTTGCGGATCTGCTTGCACACCTCGATGCCGTCCATCCCGGGAAGCATCAGGTCGAGCAGCACCACGTCGGGCTTGTAGTCGTGGAACGCCGGCAGCGCCATGTCACCACGAGCGACCAGCTGTGAGTCGAACCCCTCTTGTCTCAGCACGATCGCAAGCATCTCGCTCAGCGAGGCATCATCATCGACAACGAGGACCTTTCCCTTGGCGGGCTGGTCGGAAGCACTGCGATCGGCCATGTGTCCGATTCTGTCACCCGGTGCGTGCGACGTGTCACATGAGCCACCCCACAACGCGCGAGTCGGCGCGTCCTGACCCGATTCCCTGCCGAGTCGGCTCGTCATGACGAGCCGACTCGGCAGGGTTTTCGGTCAGAACGCGCCGACTCGGCGCGGGTTCAGACGGTGATCAGTAGCGGTAGTGGTCCGACTTGTACGGACCCTCGACCGGGACGCCGAGGTAGTCGGCCTGATCCTGCTTGAGCTCGGTGAGCTCGACGCCGAGGGCGCCGAGGTGGAGGCGGGCGACCTCTTCGTCGAGCGCCTTGGGCAGGACGTAGACGCCGATCGGGTACTCGTCTGTCTTGGTGAAGAGCTCGATCTGCGCCAGCGTCTGGTTGGTGAAGGAGTTCGACATCACGAAGCTCGGGTGGCCGGTGGCGTTGCCCAGGTTGAGAAGGCGGCCCTCGGACAGCACGATGATCTTCTTGCCGTCGGGAAAGATCCACTGGTGGACCTGCGGCTTGATCTCGTCCTTGACGATGCCCGGGATCTTGGCGAGGCCGGCCATGTCGATCTCGTTGTCGAAGTGGCCGATGTTGCCGACGATGGCCTGGTTCTTCATCTTCTCGAAGTGCTCGACCCGGATGATGTCGAAGTTGCCGGTCGTGGTCACGAAGATGTCGGCGGTCTCGACGACCGACTCCAGGCGGCGGACCTCGTAGCCGTCCATCGCGGCCTGCAGCGCGCAGATCGGGTCGATCTCGGTGATGATGACGCGAGCACCCTGGCCGCGCAGCGACTCCGCCGAGCCCTTGCCGACGTCGCCGTAGCCGCAGACGACCGCGACCTTGCCGCCGATCATCACGTCGGTGGCGCGGTTGATGCCGTCGATGAGCGAGTGGCGGCAGCCGTACTTGTTGTCGAACTTCGACTTGGTGACCGAGTCGTTGACGTTGATCGCCGGGAAGAGGAGCGAGCCCTCCTTGAACCGGTCGTAGAGGCGCAGGACACCGGTGGTGGTCTCCTCGGTGACGCCCTTGATGCCGTTGGCGATGTTGGTCCAGCGCTGCGGGTCGTTCTTCAGCGAACGGTCGAGGACCCGGAGGACCTCCTTGAACTCCTCGTTGTCGGTGGAGTCCTGGCCCGGCACCGCGCCGGCCTTCTCGAACTCGACACCCTTGTGGACGAGCAGCGTGATGTCGCCGCCGTCGTCGAGGAGCATGTTCGGACCGACCTTGTTGCCGGCCTCGTCGGTGAAGTCGAAGACCTTCTCGGCCTCGTCCCAGTACTCCGCCAGGGTCTCGCCCTTCCAGGCGAAGACCGGGGTGCCCTGGGGGTCCTCGGCGGTGCCCGTGCCGACGACGACGGCCGCGGCGGCGTGGTCCTGGGTGGAGAAGATGTTGCAGGTGGCCCAGCGCACATCGGCGCCGAGCGCGGTCAGCGTCTCGATCAGGACGCCGGTCTGGATCGTCATGTGCAGCGAGCCGGCGATGCGGGCGCCCTTGAGCGGCTGGTCCTTGCCGTAGCGCTCGCGCATGGCCATCAGGCCCGGCATCTCGTGCTCGGCGAGGGAGAGCTCCTTGCGGCCGAACTCGGCCAGGCTCAGGTCGGCAACCTTGTAGTCCATGGTTATTCCTTACCGAAATTAATGCGGGCCTGCGTCGCGCATCTGCGCATCAGCGGGATCTCCCACGCAGGTTGCTCTCAGACTACAAGCGCTGGTTGACGGGAGCGGTAATCCGCAACCAACAGTTCGCCCGTAACCCTGTCGAAACCTAGAACAAGTTTCTATTATTGGCGAGCATGACGGCACCCACACCTGACCCGCACACGGTCCAGGGCGTCTGCGCCCCTGCGTACGAGCTTCTGCGCGACCGGCTCGCGCGCAACCTCTCTTCCGGAGCCGATCTCGGTGCCTCCGTCGCGGTGGTCCATGACGGCGACCTCGTGGCTGACCTGTGGGGTGGTGAGGCCCGGCCGGGCGAGGCCTGGCAGGAGGACACCATCGTCCGGGTCTGGTCGGTGACCAAGACGATGGCTTCTCTGACCGCGCTCGTGCTCGCCGACCGTGGCCACCTGGACCTGGACGCTCCGGTCGCGGACTACTGGCCCTCGTTCGCCGACGAGCGGGTTCTCGTCCGTCACCTGCTCTCGCACACCTCCGGCATGTCCGGGTGGACCGAGCCGCTCTCCACCGAGGCGCTCCTGGACCTGCCGCTCGCCAACGAGATGCTCGCCCGACAGGAACCCTGGTTCGAGCCGGGCTCGGGGTACCACATGGTCTCCTACGGGCATCTGGTCGACGGCCTGGTCCGTGGCGCCACCGGGAAGCCGGTCTCGGAGGTGTTCGCCGAGCTGATCGCGAGGTCTCGCTGCATCCCGATGCCGACCACCGCTATCCGCTGTTCAAGCGGATGATCAAGCCGGGCGCCGACCACCTCTACTTCATGGGGCTCGCCCAGTCCTCCCCCACCATCGTCAACCTCGCCGAGCAGCAGTCCAAGCTCCTGGCCCGCCTGCTCACCGGGAGCTATGCGCTTCCACCTGTCGAGGAGCAGGAGCGCATCCTGAAGGCCGACGAGGAGGCTCACCTGGAGCAGTACTACGCCGCCCCACGCCACACCATCCAGATCGAATTCGCCCGCTACGTCATCGACCTGATGGCCGAGATCGAGGCCGGGGAGGCGCGAGCCGCCGGGGCTGGGTAGCCGCAGGTGCGTCAGTGCTTCTTCTTGAACGGCAGCAGGTGGAGTACGCCGACCACGATCGCACCGACGACGAGCCCGACGACCGCGGAGAAGAAGGTGTTGACCAGCCAGGCGGCGGCCGCGCCGACGGCACCGAGGGCGTGGTGGACCTCCTCCTCGAGGTGGTGGACGGTGTCGTAGGGCCACGCCCAACCGGGGTGACCGGCGGCGAGACCGTTGACGTCGTGGACGCCGACCAGGATCAGGTGGCCACCGACCCAGAGCATCGCGATGGTGCCGACCACCGAGATCACGGCGAGCACCTTCGGCATGGCCGAGACCATGCCCAGGCCGAGCCGCTGGGCGAAGGCGCTGGGGCGCTGGGAGAGCGAGAGGCCGGCATCGTCCATCTTCACGATCAGCGCGACCACGCCGTAGACCACGAGCGTGATCAGGAAGGCGACCGCCACCAGGGCGCCGAGACGCATCCAGAAGCCCTGGTCGATGACCTCGTTGAGCGCGATCACCATGATCTCGGTGGAGAGGATCAGGTCGGTGCGTACGGCACCCGCGATCATGGTCTTCTCGGCCTCGGGCCCCTCCAGGGCGACCGGCGTCTCGTGGGCCTCCTCGTGCGGGCGGACCCATTCCAAGACCTTCTCGACGCCCTCGAAGGCGAGGAACGCCCCACCGAGCATCAGGATCGGCGTGATCGCCCACGGCGCCCACTGCGCCAGGATCAGCGCCACCGGCAAGATGATCAGCAGCTTGTTGCGCAGCGAGCCGAAGGCGATCTTCTTGATGATCGGCACCTCGCGCTCGGCGGCGATACCGTGGACGTACTGCGGCGTCACCGCGGTGTCGTCGATGACGACACCGGCGGCCTTGGCCGAAGCCTTGCCGGCGGCAGCGCCGACGTCGTCGACGGACGCAGCCGCCAGCTTGGCGATGGCAGCTACGTCGTCGAGGAGTGCGAAGAGTCCGGCGCTCATGCCGTCGCCTCCGTCGCGAAGGGCAAAGAATACGGAGGCGACGGCCTGAGGCCCACTGTCGCTCGCTGTCGCTCGCTCATGCCGTCGCCTCCGTCGCGAAGGGCAAAGAATACGGAGGCGACGGCCTGAGGCCCACTGTCGCTCGCTGGCGCTCGCTCATGACTCGAACCTTAGCGGGCAGGTCGTGCTACTCGACGCCCTGCTCCCGGAACCGCTCCGAGAGCGGGTACTCCCTGAAGTAGTCGGTCTTGATCCGCAGCCAGTCCCCGTTGACGATCATCTCGTCGATCGCCTTGTCCGCCTGGCCCCTGAGCCCGTCGCCCTTGCGGAAGACGAAGGCGATGGGGGCCTTGTCGGAGGGGAAGACGATCCGCTCCTCCATCGGGATCGGGGCGTTCTTGATCAGTCCCTCGGTGAACGGCGCGTCGTAGAAGAACGAGTCCGCCTTGCCCGCGGCGACCGCCTCCAGCGCGGCCGACTCGTTCTTCCGCTTCACGATCTCGGCCTTGGGGAAGCGCGCCTTGAGGATGCTCTCCTGTGCGGTGCCGTCCACGATGGCGACCCGGGTGCCGTTGACGTCCTTGAGCTTCTTGATCGGGGAGTTCTTCGGGGTCGTGAAGGACAGGTAGGTGACGAAGTACGGGTGCGAGAAGTCGTACGCCTCCTCGCGCTCCTCGGTCACGCTCACCTGGGAGGCGATCATGTCGATCTCGCCCTCGTCGAGCGCAGTGAAGAGGTCGGCGAAGTCCATCGGGACGAACGACGGCTTGATGCCGAGCGACTCGGTGACGCCGAGGGCCACCTCGTAGTCGAAGCCCTTGGCGGCGGAACCTTCGGTGTAGTAGACCGGGGCGCTGTCCAGCACACCGACCTTCAGCTGACCGTCATCGGCTGCGCTGCTGCGCCTGGCGGAGGAGGGGCCGGTCGTCTCGACCGTGTTGGAGACCACGATCAGGATCACCAGAAGGGTGACCGCGCCCGCAAGGATGAACTTCAGGGATTTCATACGACGTCCTGGGTGGGGGGAGGGGTGCGCCGAGACGCTGTGACCTGGGGCGATCCAGGCCAGCGGGCATCGTAGGCTAATGGTCTTCAGGCGCCCCAAAGCGGGGCGAGCGGCGTCAGGCTCAGACGCCCTTGTCCTTGAAGACGTCCGAGAGCGGATACTCCTTGAAGTACTCCTTCTTGATCTTCAGCCAGTCCCCGTCGAGGATCATCTGCTCGAGGACCCCGTCGATCGCCTCCTTGCGCTGGTCACCCTTCTGCATGACGAACCCGATCGGAGCATCGTCGGCCGGGTAGACGATCGCCTCTTTCAAGGTGATCGGCGCGCGGTTGATGATCGGCGCGGTGTAGGGCGCGTCGTAGAAGAACGCGTCGGCCTCGCCGCTCTCGATCGCCTTGACCGCGGAGTCCTCGTCCTTGGCCTTGATGACGTTGACGTCCTCGTACTGCTCGTCGAGGTAGCGCTCGTGGATGGTGCCCTCGACGACGGCGATGTTCTTGCCCTTGACGTCGTCGCGATTCTTGATGGGCGAGCCCTCCGGGGTGAGGAACGACAGATAGGTGACGAAGTAGGGCGCGGTGAAGTCGAAGTCCTGCTTCCGCTCCGCGGTCTCGGTGACCTGGGCGCCGATCATGTCGATCTCACCGGCCTCGAGGGCGGTGAAGAGGTCGCTGAAGTCCATCACCATGAACTCCGGCTTGGCACCCAATCCTTCGGCGACACCGAGCGCCATCTCGTAGTCGAAGCCCTTGGTCACGCCGTCGACCTTGTAGAAGGCCGGCTCGGTGCCGTCGACACCGATCCGAAGCGTGCCACCGGCGGCGGCACTCTCTTGATCGGTCGCCTTCGGGGCCGGGTCAGCGAAATAGCCGCCGATGACCAGGACCCCTAGGAGGGCCAGGGCGCCGGCAATGACGAACTTGATGTGATTCATGCGGAAGTCCTGTGTTTTCGGGATGGTGGGGCATGCCCGTCACGTCGGCGCCGAGAATCCGAGACGTGCTGGCCACGGATGGCCGGACGATGTTGCATCAAACACCTGTCTGCTGCCTCACGTCCAGGTTTTCGACGATCACTGTCACGATCCGTGACCGAACCTTCACCGCGCTGCGTGACCCGGATCAAGCGCATCGTCCACCTTCGACATGCCCGCCGAGGCGAACGGACCCAAACACGGTAACGCCGCATATCAGGCACCCTTCTCCCTGAAGATCTCAGAGAGCGGGACCGCCTCGAAGTAGTCGGTCTTGATCTTCACCCATTCCCCGTCGAGGACCATGTCCTCGATGACCCCGTCGATCTGTTCCTTGCGCTCGTCGCCCTCCCGAACCACGAAGCCGATGGGGGCGTCCTCGGCCTGGTAGACGATCGGCTCGGTCAGCGGGATCGGGGCGCCCGCGATGATCGACTCGGCGTAGGGGGCGCCGTAGAAGAACGCGTCAGCCTCGCCGCGCCCCATCGACCTGACCGCCGCGTCCGCGTTCTCGGCCTTGATGACGGTGACGTCCTCGTACTGCTCTTCGAGGTAGCGCTCCTGGACGGTGCCCTCGACCACGACGATCTTCTTGCCGTCGATGTCGTCGCGAGTCTTGATCGTCGAGCCCTTCGGGGCGAGGAACGACACGTACGTCACGAAGTACGGAGTGCTGAAGTCGTACCTCCGCTCCGCCTCCTCGGTCTTGGTGACCTGGGCACCGATCATGTCGATCTTGCCCGCCTCGAGGGCCGCGAAGAGCTCGTTGAACTCCATCTCGACGAACTCCGGCTCGGCACCCATGCCTTCGGCGACGCTGCGCGCCATCTGGTAGTCGAAGCCCTTGGTCACGCCGTCGACCTTGTAGTACGCCGGCTCGGCGCTGTCGACACCGATGCGGAGGGTGCCGCCGGTCGCCGCGCTCGCCTCGTCGGTCGCCGGCGGGGCAGTTTCGGAGAGTCGGCCGCTGAAGACGATCGCGCCCAGGAGGGCGAGAGCACCAGCAACGACGAACTTGGTCTGGCTCATGGGAGGGGGATCCTGTTCCAGGGGCGGGTGACTGCGACGTGTCTGAATTGTTGCCAAATCAAACAGTTGCCACTCCCCCGCGTCCAGGGGTCTTCCACGATGACGACATACCGCCAACGGATCTGAGCGCAAGGTATGAGACAGATCACAGGGATCTGTCCGTCATACGGAATTAATCGTCGTTAACCAAACCCAAACGCAAATACTCTGCGGAGTATGTCCCCTGGAGCAGCAGCGAGGCGTAGCGGGCGACCTCCGTGCTCGCGTTCGCCTCGACGACCTCTACCCGTACGCCCCGAGCGTCCGCGGACTCGGTGAGCGAACGTCGCTGCTCGACCATGATCGGGTCGGTCGCGCCGTCGTCGAGGATGACCAGAACGGGACGTACGGATGCCTGCTCCTCGGCGAAGGGGTCGTCGAAGACGTTGCGGGGCCGGGCCGCCTCGAGGACCGGGAGCAGGTCATCGGCGTCGCCGGCGATGGCACCACGGCCGCTGGCCCGGCGCAGGTTCTCGGCAACACGACGGGCGGCGCGGGCGGCGAGCACGGAGCCACCCCACACGACCGGGAGCGAGTCGGCCAGCGAGATCGCCAGGATCTTGCCCGGGTTGACCGAGATGTCGCGATGCGGCGAGCAGGCGGTGGCGACGTCGTCGAGAGCGTCGGCCACCTTGTCCGCGTCGGCCTCGGGACCGAGACCGACCGAGTTGAGGTAGGTGAGCATCAGGATCGCCATCGCGAGCGTGTCGCCGCCCTCGACCGGGAGCAGGGTGCTGTCTCGACCCTCGGCGTGCTGGGCGACCAGCGACCTCTCCGGAGCGGCCACGACCAGCTGGGCACCACGACGGACGGCCTCGGCGGCGGCCGAGGCCTCGCCCGGGTCGGAGCCGGTCGGGGCCAGCACGACCACGAGGTCGAGGCTCCCGGCCCAGCCCGGCAGACCCGGGGCGGGCCAGGCGACGAACGGCACCGGGCAGAACGGCTCGAGGACAGCGCGCAGCAGGCGCGAGTCAGGACCTGCGGCGACGACGGCTCGGGGTCGGCCGGACTCTGCGGCGCGGCGTACGGCCTCGTGCAGCGGCTCTGCGGCTCCCGCCGCCTCCCGGCGGACCCGGGCTCCGGACTCGGCCAGCGACCGCAGCAGCAGGTCGATCCCGGCCAGCGCCCGCTCGTCGTCCAGCCTGGACTCGTCGAACCAGGTCATCGCTGCCTCACTCGCTCTTGGTCGGACGGGCCTCGTCGATGAGCAGGACGGGGATGCCGTCTCGGACGGGGTAGGCCAGGCCGCACTCGCCCTGGCAGACCAGCTCGCCATCCTGGTCGGGCGCAGCAGCCTCGACAGGGAGGAGATCTCCGTGGCACTGCGGGCAGACGATGATCTCGAGCAGCTTCTCGCTCAGGCCAAGGGCGCTCATGCTGAGGGCCGCCTTTCGTTGGGGTCGGTCATTCGGATGATGGCGAGCGCCTCGTCACGCACTCGCTCCATGGTGAGTATGTCCTTGCCCTCCGCGTTGAGCCGCAGCAGCGGCTCCGTATTGGAGGCACGGACGTTGAAGGACCAGTCGGCGTGGGAGAGGGTCAGGCCGTCGAGCTTGTCGACGGTGACACCTTCACGTCCTGCGTACGCCTTCTCGATCTCGGCCACGGTGGCAGCCTGGTCGGGGACGGTGGAGTTGATCTCGCCGCTCATCGGGTAGCGGGCGTAGGCGGCCAGCAGTTCGCTCAGCGGCCTCTCGGTCTCGGCAAGGGCGCCGAGGACGTGCAGAGCGGCGAGCATGCCGGAGTCGGCGCGCCAGAAGTCGCGGAAGTAGAAGTGGCCGCTGTGCTCGCCGCCGAAGGCCGCCTCGGACTCGGCCATCACGGCCTTGATGTAGGAGTGGCCGACGCGGGTGCGTACCGGGGTGCCACCGAGCTCGGTGACGATCTCCGGAACCGCGCGGGAGGTGATCAGGTTGTGGATGATCGTCGCGCCCGGCTCCTGGGCCAGAGCACGCTCGGCGATCAGGGCGGTGATCGCGCTCGGGCTGACCACCTCGCCCTTCTCGTCCACCAGGAAGCAGCGGTCGGCGTCGCCGTCGAAGGCCAGGCCGGCGTCGGCGCCGGTCTCGCGCACCTTGGCCTGCAGGTCGACCAGCGTGGTCGAGTCGAGCGGGTTGGCCTCGTGGTTGGGGAAGGTGCCGTCCAGCTCGAAGTACATCGGGATCAGCTCGACGGCCTCCTCGCCCAGACGACCGAAGACAGCGGGCGCGGTGTGGCCGGCCATGCCGTTGCCGGCGTCGGCGACGACGGTGAGCCGGCGGCCCTTGACCGGGGCCAGACCGAGCAGGTGCGCGGCGTACGCCTCCAGCACGTCGGTCTCGCTGATGCTGCCGGCGACCACGGCGACCGGGGCGTCACCGGAGATGACCAGGTCACGGATCTCGTCGAGGCCGCTCTCGGCACCGACCGGGACCGCGTTGGCCCGGCACAGCTTGATGCCGTTGTACTGCGCCGGGTTGTGGCTGGCGGTGAACATGGCACCCGGCAGGCCGAGGTGGCCGGAGGCGAAGTAGAGCTCGTCGGTCGAGGCCAGCCCGATCATCGTCACGTCAGCGCCTGCCTCGGTCGCACCCTCGGCGAAGGCTCCGGAGAGCGCCGGGGAGCTGGGGCGCATGTCGTGGCCCACCACGATCTCCCCTCCGCGGGCGCCGACGACGTGCACGAAGGCGCGTCCGGCGAGTCGGGCGAGGTTCTCGTCGATCTGGTCAGGGACGGTGCCACGGACGTCGTACGCCTTGAAGACGGCGTTGGCGATGTCGGGGTCGACTCTCTCCGGCATGTCCGGAACTCTAGTCGTCCTACTCCGAGGTCAGCACGCGGAGGTGCCCGCGGCGAGTGCCGCCGGGGCGGGACTGGCCGTCGTTCGCCCCCGGCTCCTCGGCGTCGTCCTTCCCAGAGGCCCCGACGGGTCCTCGCGGGGACGGAGCCGGCGGCCTCGCGGCCTCACGGACGGCATCGGCCAGCGCGAGCAGGTCATCGCCCTTGGGCTGCGGGTCGACGGGCTCGCGGGCCAGCCTGACCACCTCCCAGCCCCTGGGCGCGGAGAGCCGCTCGGCGTGCTCCTCGCACAGGTCGTAGGCGTGCGGCTCGGCATAGGTCGCCAGCGGGCCGAGAACGGCCGTCTGGTCGGCGTACACATAGGTGAGCGTGCAGACGGCTTGACGCTGGCAGGCGGTACGCGAACAACGACGAGCAGTCACGAGTGAACCGTACTCCCCTGAGGCCGGCCGCGCAGTTAGGCTCGCGTACATGACCAGGCACAGGGATCGGCACGGCCGTGGCAGACGTGGCCCGGTGGCCGTCCCGACCGACCCGAAGGTGCCGGTCCTGCGCACCCGCCGAGAGCGCTTCGACGACATCGCGCTCGCCATCGTCACCGAGATCGACAGTCGCTGGCAGTCACGGCTGGGTCTGATCGAGTACGCGGTGGAGGAGTCGCCGGACATCCCGAAGGACTGGACCGTCGACGACCACATCCCGCTCGGGTCGCTCGAGCGTGGCTCAGGTGCGAAACCCGCGCGGCTGGTGATCTACCGGCGGCCGATCGAGCACCGCTGCCACACGCGCTCCGAGGTCGAGGCGATGGTGCTCATGGTCGTTGTCGAGCAGGTTGCCGATCTGCTCGGGATCGATGCCGAGGATGTCGATCCGCGGTATCAGCCCTGAGGCTGGTCGTCTTTTGCCGGCGCTTTGGTGCTGGATTTTGGGGGCTGGGGTAGGCCGCGGCAATCGTTCCTCGGGAGGTGGACGCCCCACGGGGAACGAAAATTCCTTCACCCCCGCAGACGTAGACGCTCCCTGGGGTGAACGAAAGTTTCTTCACCCCACCTCGCCGCACGAATTTTCGTTCACCCCAGCTAGACACCGGCCCACAGCGGCATCGGCATGAACGAAAATTCGTTCACCCTCAGACCCCAAGCCCGTGCCCAACCCACATCGCCGCGCCAAACCCCTGCCGCCGGCCCGATAGCCAGCCAATCTTTTCTCGGCGGATCCCGGTGTCAAGGCGATGTATCGAGCTTGTCGAGATGATCGCCGAAGGCGACCGGCGTCAGCCGGCGGCCGAAGGCCGTCCTTTACTCCGGACGCCGCCGAGAACACCCTCCAAGCAAGGGTCGGCGGCAAACACCAACCACAAAAACACATCGACCGATGCGAGCTGAAAAGACTCAGGGCTCCAACGGCAACGGCAACCCCGGAGCAACCCCCGCGGTGCGCACCTCCGAGCGCAACGGCCGGAACGGCACGACCGCATCGCCATCCCCGCTCATCACCACGGCCGCATCGACCTCGACCCCCTCGGGCACGAGCTGGATCAGCGCTGCCTCCGCGGGCACCTCGACCTCGGCGCCCACCCCCGGGCCGACCTCGACGGACTTGGCCTTGAGCGCCTTGCCCTTCGCGGTCATCGGAACCACCTTGACGGTGCCGCTGGCCCCGGTCTTGGCGACCGGGCCGGAGATCACGACTCGCTTCTTACCGACGGCTGCGCCGGCCGGAACGACCACCGCGGTGGGCTCCGAGATGGTCTCGGTGGCCGTGGTGACCACGACGTCGCCGCGGTCGACCGAGCGCATCGCGGTGGCGACGGGGCCGGAGGCGACGATCTCGACGCCGTACGCGTCGTCGGCGCTGTCCTTGCCGAGCAGCTTGGTCAGGTCGACCTGCGTCTGCCCGTTGGGCGGCACCCTGATCTCCGGAGCGCCCTCCGGGGTGAGCACGTTCTTCGGGGTGAGCAGGCGCAGCTCCGCGCTCACCTGGGCATCGCCCGGGTTGGCGACGGTGAGCATGCGGCTGGCGGACTTGTTGGGGTAGCCGACCAGCAGGTTGGTCTCGGCCGGTGCCGACTGGCCCGGGAAGTAGTCCTCGCTGCCACCCTGCGTCTCGAGCGCGACGGCACGGTCGCGGACCATCACCCCGGCCTGGCCGCGTACGACCGTGGTCTTCAGGGTCAGCTCGCCCTTGCGGGGGATCACGTGCAGCAGGTCGAAGGTGCGGGTGGTGTTGCCGGGGATCGCGACGCCGCGGAGGTCCTCGGGGACCGCCACCACGCCCTTCTCGTCGTAGAGCGAGATGTCGACCGTGGCCGCACCGCTGTTGGGGTTGGTGAGCTCGAGGATCGAGTTGTGGGTGGCACCCGCACCGACGCCGGGGAACCACGCCTCGGCCTGCGGAGGCACGCATCCCGTCGCCGCGAGCGGCTTGGTCGTCGAACGTCCGGCGACCAGGCCGGAGGCAACCTCCTTGCCCGCCTTGACCACGACCGAGCCGGGCTTGACCGACGCGCTGGTGACCTTGCCGGACCCGACGGTGGCCTGCGCCCCGTCGCCCGCGCCCGGACCGCTCAGCGTGACCTTGCCGGACCCGTCGGCGGCGTTGGTGACGGCCACCTGGTCAGCGCCGGACTTCGGCTTGCCGGGGCACACCACGGTAGCCGCCGTCGGCGCGCTGCTGTCGGCGGCCAGCTTCGGCTGCTCCCACTGGTGGGGCCGGTTGAGGAGCAGCGCCACAGCCATCGCGCCGACCAGGCCCAGCGCCACCAGCACGGTGTTGTCCAGGCGGCGGCCGCGCTGCCGGCGTACGCGGCGCAGCCGGGGTCGCGCGGCGGCCGCTGCCGCGGCGGCAGCCGCCATCCGCCCACCCTTGGCGCGCTCCGGCTGTGACTCCTGCTGAGGCTCCGGCTCCCCCGCCCGCATCTCATCGGCGGTCGGCCAGGCCTCGAGCTCGGGCTCGTAGGCGGGCTGGAACTCGCCGGTACGGTAGTCGCCCTCGTAGGGCGGCGGATAGCCAGTCTGAGCCAGCATCTGCCCGGTCTCCGGACCCGGCACGTAGGGCTCCTGGGCGTAGAGCTGCTCCGGGGTGTAACCCTCCGGCGGGTTCTGGGCGGTCTGCCCGGCGTACGGGTCGGCGTAGGGGTCCAGCATCCACGGCTCCTGGCCGTAGACGTCCTCGGCCGACTGCTCGTGCGAGCGGTCGTAGGGGTCACGTGAGCGACTCATGCCGACTCCCTCCTCTGGATCAGCGTCGGCAGGCACAGGACCAGGACCACGAACAGCCCGATCCCGGCCAGGACCAACAGGATCGTACGGATGATGGACTGCGACTCGGTCACGCCCGGGTCGCTCGGCTCGGCGTCGAGCAACCAGGCACGCGTCGAGCGCTCGACGGTGCTCGCCTGGGTCACCGACCCGGAGGCGTCGATCCCCTCGGCGACCGAGGAGTCGGCCGGCCCGGGCATCACGATGTAGGCAACGCCCTGGGCTGCCAGATCACCGATCACCGCGTCGTCGGGGTCGGCAGCCAGGCGGCGTACGACGCCGGTGAGCTCATCCGCGCCACCGGCGACCTGCGCGATCTCGTCCTCACCGAGGGTGATCCCGTCGTTGCGCAGGACGGCGTAGCGGATGCCCTCGTCGACCGATCCGCGGAGCACGAGGACGCCGTCCTCGGGGCCGAGGGTGGTCGAGGTCGGGTCGAGCATGTAGGAGGGCACCCCGGTATGGCCGAGGGCCCGGGTGTTGTCGGCGAGGTCGCCGGTGCCGGCGTAGACGAACCAGCCGAGGCTCCCGACGACGCCGATCCCCGCGACCGCAGCCGCCGCACCGACCATGACCTTCCGCAGCCCGCTCAGGCCGTCCAGGATGGCCCCCTGGGCGCCCAGCACCGCCGCGACCACCGCGAAGCCCTGGATGGCGACCAGCGGGAAGCCCCAGCCGACCCGGGCGATGCCGGCATCGAGGTGGATGGGGATCCAGGACAGCAGCATCGTGACGACGGCCGTCGCGACCGCGCCGATCCAGCAGACCATGACCGGGATGCGGGTGCGGCTCGGGATCAGCGCGAGCACGGCCAGCAGCGGCAGCGCCAGGCCCAGCCACCACGGGGCGCCGAGGTCGGCGCCGTCGAGCCCGGTCAGACGGCCCACGAGCAGGTCGAACCCACCCGCGGCCGGAGCGGGCAGCCGGCCCGGGTCGAGCAGGAGCGCGGCCCAGCCGCCGGAGAAGAGCGACGGCAGCCACCACGGCAGCAGCAGCCCGACCGGTGTCGCGATAGCCGCGGCCGGCGGACCCCACTGGTCGCGGTCGCTGAGCACGGCGGGCATCAGCCGGCGGGCGACGATGAAGATGACCGCCGCGAAGACGGCCGCGACCAGGAACGCCATCGGCGCGAAGGCGGTGATGACGGTCAGCAGCAGACCGGTGCGCCACCCGGCGCGCCAGCGGCGGTCGGCGACGGGATCGCTGAACCCGAGCGCGGCGTGGGCCAGCCAGGGCAGCAGCGCGCCGACGACGACCGCACCGATCCGGCCGTCGCCGAAGGCACCGCTGGCGTAGGGAACCAGGGCGTACGCCGTCGCCCCCCACAGCAGCAGCCAGCGCGGGGCGCCGAGGTGGCTGATCAGCCGGCCCGCGACCCGCAGCAGCCGCCACGCGCCGCCGAGCGCGATCGGGAAGCTGAGCAGCATGACGGCGGTGACCGCCAGGCTCGGGTTGCCGCCGAGGATCGTCGCGAGCACAGCCAGCGGGAAGACGTGGGGTGGCGCGGGCACGCCGGTGCCCTGTGAGATCGCGTGCCACGACTCGAACTGCAGCTGCCACCAGTCGCCCACGTTCTGGGGCGTCGGCCCCAGGCCGCTGCCGGCCACGCCGCCGAGCGCCGCCCGCGCCCCGATGACGCCGAGGATGCCGACGACGACCAGGAGCACCGCGACCGGGTTGGTGAACAGACGCACCAGCCACCCGGTCTCGGCGGGGATCTCGTCCTCCTCCAGCTGGGCCCGCTCGGCCTGCCGCTTGGCGGCGAAGGAGGCCGGATCGGCCTCGGCCTGCGCCATCTGGCGTCGCTCGGCGATGTCGGAGGCCTGCAGGGTGACCGCGGTCGCGACGTCGGAGACGAAGTCGAGACCGTGACGGTAGGGCAGCCACGGCGGAGGCAGCAGCGCCTTGACCACGTCCTTGTCGGCGTGCGCCTGCTTCCGGCGCCGCCGCTTGGCGAGCATGATCTGGCCGGTGTGGCCGTAGATCCAGCCCAGCGCGGCCAGGTCGTCGAGTGCGGTCCCGGGGTCGCGCACCAGGATGAAGCCGAGCATCCGCCACAGGGTCTGGAAGAAGAACCTGATCATCCACAGCGCCAGCGTCCCCGGCCGGCTGTTGACCAGCAGGGTGTAGAGCGCGGCGCGGCGCTCCTGATAGTGGATCCGGCGTCCGGTCAGCTGCGTCTTGCGTACGCCGCGGTGGGCCGCCTCCACGTGGAAGACGACCGCGTCCGGGACGGCGATGGTCGTGAAGCCGGCGTTGGCGGCCCGCCAGCCGAGGTCCATGTCGGTGCCGAGGACCGGGAGGTGCTTGTCGAAGCCGCCCAGGTATTCGAGGACCTCGCGGCGGATCAGCATGCCGGCGGTGTTGACGGCCAGGACGCGGCGTACCTCGTCGTGCTGGCCCTGGTCGTACTCACCCCGCTCCAGGCCGGTCTCCCGGTTTCCGGTGACCGAGATCGAGACACCGAGCTCGAGCATCCGGCGCAGCGAGGGCCATTCCCGGATCTTGGGGCCGAGGATGTCGGCCTCCGGGTATTCCTCGGCGGCGTTGAGCAGGTTGGCGAGCGCGTGCGGGTCGGGGGTGGAGTCGTCGTGGAGGAACCAGATCCACTCCGGCGGCTGCGCCGCCTGATGGAGGATGGCGAGCGCCTCGTTGGCCGCGTCCGCGAACGTCGTCGACGCCGGGAGCTTGACCACCTGGGCGAAGGTCTCCTCCAGGATCTCGACCGACCTGTCGGTCGAGCCGGTGTCGATCGTGACGGCAAAGCTCACCGGAGCCTGCTGGTTCCTGATCCCGTCGATGACGGTCGGAAGCCAGCCGGCGCCGTTATGAGAGACGAGGACGAGGGCGACCGACGCTTGCACGATCGGCAACCCTAGTGCCCATCTGGTGATAGACCGAATGGACCTGTCGAGCGATCGGCGATATCCCCCTGGGCATGAACGGCGTCCCATGGGCCTGCGGGCATGGGTTGCGGAGCAATCGGCAAAGCAAGACAGCAGGCCCGGACCTTGACAGTCCGGGCCTTGCTGGCTCGCGCTTGGTATTGCGTCAGACTGCGCGCTTCTTCAGCTTGCGGCGCTCTCGCTCGGAGAGTCCGCCCCAGATTCCGAAACGCTCGTCGTTGCCCAGAGCAGACTCAAGGCAGTCCTGGCGCACCTCGCAGGTCTGGCAGACCTTCTTGGCCTCCCGAGTCGATCCACCCTTTTCAGGGAAGAACGCCTCCGGATCCGTCTGCGCGCACAGGGCGCGCTCCTGCCAGCCCCCTTCGTCGGTGTCCGGCTCGAGGAGAAACAGCTCTCTCATCGTCTTTCCGACCTTTCGACCCTATTCAGCTTATTTTCGGGACCGTGACCCCATCTCGGGCCAGTCACCTCACGCCATCGGCAGGTAACCGATCCCCCCGTTTTTTGCGGGAACTGCCTCTTGTTACGACCTAGGCCGTCACTTTGATGCAGTTTCCTGCTGAAATTTTCCCGAGATTTCCAAGCACTGTCTTCACAGTTGCCGGTCCCCGGTTCAATTTCGAATCACACTGATGAAATTACATGCCTGTCGATGCCACAAGTCAACCCTCAAATCTGCTAGGGCCGCATTAACACAGGCTTTCCGCACCGGCTGGAGCAGGGGTGCTGGCCCCAGTCTGAGAGGCTAGAGCCATGCGTGACATCACCGTTCTCTCCGGCGGCCATGGTGGCTCGAAGTTCATCTCCGGGCTCCTCCACGGCATTTCCACCGGCCGCGTCCCAGGCATTGGGGAAGATGCCCGGGTCACCGTGATCGCCAATACCGCCGACGATCTGTGGATGCACGGCGTCAAGGTCTGCCCCGACCTCGACACGGTGATGTACACCCTCGGCAACGGATTCGACCATGAGCGCGGCTGGGGCCGCAAGGCCGAGACCTGGTCGATCAAGGAGGAGCTCGAGGCCTATGACGTGCCCGGCACGTGGTTCGGGCTCGGCGACCGCGATATCGCCACCCATCTCGTGCGCACCCAGATGCTCGAGGCCGGATTCCCGTTGTCGCAGGTCACCGCAGCGTTGTGCGAGCGCTGGCTGAAGCCTGTATGGGGCGACCGTGTGCGCCTGCTGCCGATGACCGACGACCGCGTCGAAACCCATGTCGCGATCAAGGACGAGAATTCACCCAGTGGACTCGCTGTCGTTCATTTCCAGGAATACTGGGTACGCCTGCGCGCCGGCGTTCCCGTCGAGAAACTGATCTTCGTGGGGCAGGACGAGTCGAAGCCGGGCCCCGGGGTGATGGACGCGCTGCTGAATTCCGACCTGGTGATCGTGCCCCCGTCCAACCCTGTCGTCTCGATCGGCACCATCCTCGGCGTACCCGGGATCCGCGAGGGCCTGGTCGCCACCTCTGCTCCCGTCGTGGGGATCTCCCCGATCATCAGCGGTCATCACGTACGCGGCATGGCGGAGCAGATGCTCGCCGCCATCGGCGTCGACGCGACCGCCGCCGGAGTCGGTCTGCACCATGGGACACGGGGCTCCGGCGGGGTCCTCGACGGCTGGCTCGTCGACACCGCCGACGCCGCCGCGGTCCCCGCGCTCACCGAGTCGGGGCTGAAGGCGGCCGCCGTCCCGCTGTGGATGTCTTCCGAGGACGCGACCGCCGACATCGCCGCCGCCGCGGTCGAGCTGGTCACGCGATGACGGGGCACACGGCCGGGCCGATGAGCGGGCAGGGCATCACCGTCATCGCCCCCGGCGGCGTACCCGAGGTGCGTAAGGGCGACGACCTCGCGGCCCTGCTCCTCACTGCACTCGACTCCGGCCCCGAGTCCCCTCTGGTCGACGGCGACATCGTGGTGGTCACCTCGAAGGTCGTCTCCAAGGCCGAGGGTCAGGTGCGCGAGGGCAACCGCGACGACGCGCTCCCCGGGGAGACGACGCGGGTGGTCGCCCGGCGCGGGCCGACCCAGATCGTGCGAAGCCGGCTCGGGCTGACGATGGCCGCCGCCGGGATCGACGCCTCCAACGTCGAGGCCGGCCACATCGTGCTGCTCCCCCTCGACCCCGACGCCTCGGCGCACGCCCTGCGCGCCACCCTCCGCGACCGCACCGGCGCGAACGTCGGGGTGATCATCACCGACACCGCCGGTCGCGCCTGGCGCGACGGTCAGACGGACATCGCCATCGGCGCCGCCGGTCTCGAGGTGCTCGAGAGGTTCGCCGGCCAGGTCGACGCCTACGGCAACGACCTCGTCGTCACCGCCCCCGCCGTCGTCGACGAGATCGCGTCAGCGGCCGAGATCTCCCAGGGCAAGCTGGGCGCGCGGCCGTTCGCGGTGCTGCGCGGCCGGGCGGACCTCGTCCGCGAGCCCGGTGACGACGGGCCGGGAGCGAGCGCGCTCATCCGCCCCGAGGGGTCGGACTTCTTCGGTTTCGGGGCCCGGGAGGCCGTCGTACGCGCCCTGAAGGGTGCCGCCGAGGACCAGGCTCCGTTCGGTGCGCCGGCGAGCGTGGAGGAGATCTCCGCGGCCGTCGCGGAGGTGACCGGGACCGTTCCCGTGCCACACCAGAACGGGCTTCGGGTCGCCGGAGCCGACCCCGCGGTGATCGCCGCGCTGGCGTTCGCCCACGGCTGGCGAAGCGAGCGCGAGGAGAATAATCACGGGGCAACTTCCCTTCTGCTACCAGTGACCACCTAGAATCTGCGCGTCCCGACAAAAGACCCGAGGTACGCCGAACAGTGGCCAACAAGTCGCTCAACAAAGACCGCAAAGCGGTCATCAACGACATCCGCAAGAAGCAGGGCCGCGCAGAGCGCGTCCGTGGTGCGGCGATCGTCGGTGTCTGCGTCGTCATCGCCCTCGTGATCGTGGGTGCCGCCGCGTGGGGCCCGATCACCGGTTTCTTCAAGGACCGTGAATACAACGCGGTCGCACTGCAGGACATCGGCAAGAGCCCCAAGGCCGCCGGCTGCCAGAAGGTGACCGAGATGGCTGCCGACGGCAACCAGAACCACATCGCCACCGGCACCCAGCAGACCTATACCACCGCTCCCCCGGCCTTCGGCCCACACTGGAACGAGGCCAACGTCGCCCCGGCCGACATGTCGCGCAAGTTCTACACCGCCGCGGACCGTCCGGAGCTCGAGGCGCTGGTGCACAACCTGGAGCACGGCTACACGATCGTTTGGTACGACGAGACCGTCTCCAAGGACGAGCGGGACCTGCTCTTCGCCATCGGGAAGAAGTTCTCCGGCACCTCGAACTTCCGCTACAAGTTCATCGCGGCCCCGTGGACCGCTGCCGACGCCAAGGAGACCGCGGTCGCCGGCGACAAGAAGACCGAATTCCCCTCGGGCACCCACATCGCCATGACGCACTGGTCCGCCGATCCGGCCAACCCGACCGAGGCCTCCACGCAGAAGGGCGTCTTCCAGTACTGCGAAGGCGTCTCCGGCGAGGCGATCAAGGACTTCATGGAGAAGTACCCCTACACCTCCAGCCCCGAGGCCCAGTCCATGTGACCTGGCCCTCCGGACGTACGAGACGGCCGTCTCCCTCCGGGGAGGCGGCCGTCTCTCATCTTCCCCGCTGGTCGAGCCGGATTCGTGAGGAACGAACGAATCCGTGTCGAGACCAACACAGTCCCGTCGAGCGCCGACAGCGACCGTCTTGGTCTCGACACGCCTCCGCCTAGCGGCTCCGGCGGCTCGACCGACGGGCTCAGGTGAGGTCGGTGCGGTCGGAGTCCTTGAGGGCGGCGACGATCTTCTTGACCTGCTGGGCGTGGGTGCGGGTGGTGACCAGGACGGCGTCGTCGGTGTCGACGACGACGATGTCCTCGAGACCGATGAGGGCGATCGTGCGGCCGGAGTACGGCACCACCAGGCCGGTGGAGTCGAGGGCGTGGACGAGCGAGTGGTCGCCGAGGATCGTGGGTCCCTCGGCCGAGGCCGTGGCAGCGGCCTGGAGCAGCGTCGCGAGCGAGTCGAAGTCGCCGATGTCGTCCCAGCCGAGGTCGGCGGGCACCGTGGCGACCTTGCCCGCGGCGGCAGCGGGCTCGGCGACCGCATGGTCGACCGCGATCTTCGGCAGCGTCTCCCACAGCTCCTCGAGCCGCGACGGCTCGGTAGCGATGGCACGCAGCCGGTCGGTGAAACCGGGGTCCGACTCCGCGAGCAGATCGAGGAGGACGGTGGGACGGACCACGAACATCCCGGCGTTCCAGCGGTAGCGGCCGGTCGCGAGATAGCCGGCCGCCACCTCGGCAGACGGCTTCTCGACGAACTCGTCGACCAGGTAGGCCCCCAGGTGAGCGTCCAGGGGCTCGCCCTCGGCGATGTAGCCGAACGCGGTCGAGGCGAAGGTCGGCGAGATCCCGATCGTCACCAGCCAGCCGTCCGCGGCGATCGCCGCGGCGCTGCGTACGGTCTCGTGGAAGTTGTCGAGGTTGCGGATCACGTGGTCGGCCGCGAAGGAGCCCATCACCGCCTCCGGGTCACGCTGCTCCAGGAAGGCCGCGGCCAGGCCGATCGCCGCCATCGAGTCGCGCCCGCTCGGCTCGGCCAGGATCGCGTCGTGCGGCACCTCGGGCAGCTGCTCGCACACGGCCCGCTCGTGGACCGCGCCGGTCACCACCATGACGCCGTCCGAGACGGGCTCGAGGCGGTCGTAGGTCTCCTGCAGGAGGGTGCGTCCGCGCCCGGTGAGGTCGCGCAGGAACTTCGGCTCAGAGGACCGCGAGAGCGGCCACAGCCGCGTGCCGGCACCACCGGCGGGGATCACTGCCCAGAACGTCATGCCGCCACCTCCGTAGGGCACGTCGAAGAATACGGAAGTGGCGGCATGATGGACCCGCTGGTCGCTCGCTGGCGCTCGCTCATGGCGCACACCTTAGGGTTTCGGTGTGACCAGCTTCCCCGAGACCCTCGCCCGAGCGCTGCGGACCAACCCCGGTGGCCCGTTCGTGACCTTCTACGACGAGGCGAGCGGCGAGCGCCAGGAGCTGTCCACCACGACGTACGCCAACTGGGTGGCCAAGGCCTCCGGCCTTCTCCTCGACGAGCACGGCCTCGAGCGCGGCGACAGCATCCGGATCGACCTGCCCACCCACTGGCTGGCCACCGTGTTCCTCGGCGCCGCCTGGAACACCGGGCTCGTGGTGACCGACTCCGACGGTTCCGATTCCTCTGGCCCTGACGCCGTCGTGTGCGGTCCCGAGACGCTGCCCGCCTGGGCGGAGGACGCCGGGAAGCGGCCGACCCTGGCGTGCTCCCTGCTCCCCTTCGGCGTACGTTTCGCCGACCCGCTCCCCCAGGGCGTGCACGACGTCGGGATCGAGGTGTGGGGACAACCGGACGCCTTCACCCCCTGGGACCCGCCCACCGCGGAGGACGCGGCCACCTCGTGGGCCGGCGTCGAGACCAGCCACGCGGACCTGTTCGGCGGCGACGGGAAGGCGGCCCGGCTGCTCTCCACGGTCCCCTCGGCCTCCCCCGCCGGCGCCGAGCTCCTCGCCGCCCTGCTCGCCGGCGGCGGCTCCCTGGTGCTGGTCACCAACGCGACCGAGGACCGGCTGGCAGCCCTCGCCGAGTCCGAGCGGGCTCAGCCGAACTGGTCGTAGCCTCGCACGACGCCCATCTGGGTCTTCCGGTCCCAGCCGCCGCCCTGGTTGTGCTCGTAGCCGAACCACATCCCGTCGGACTTGCGACGCAGCAGCAGGTCACCACCGGTGGAGGCGCCGCGCAGGTCCTTGGTCGCGAGGATGAAGTCGAAGGCGCTGGCGTCGATCCCGGGGTCGGAGTAGGAGGTCAGGCCCCCGGGGCCGTTGGTGCGGAAGATCAGCAGCTTGTCGGAGACCCTGAAGATCGCCTCGGGCGAGCCGTCGTCGGCGTAGAAGCGGCCGGCGCCGATGACCTGGGTCGAGCCGCTCACGGCGCTGCGCATCCGGTAGGAGGTGCCCAGTGTGCTGGTGCCGCGCCCGGGCCAGACCCGGATCTCGCCGGAGGAGTGCTTGCCCAGGAGGTCGGGCCAGCCGTCGCCGGTGATGTCACCGACCACGTCGATGGCCGAGACGGACTGGAAGTTGCGCCCGATGATGACGCCGGTGGCGAACGTCTCGGTGCCGTTGCCGCGGTTGACCCGGATCGTTCCGTCGGTGTGGCGGATCAGGATGTCGCCGTCGCCGTCGCGGTCCCAGTCACCGGCGTTCATCAAGGTCGCCGAGGTGCCGCCGATCAGGTTGGTCGCCCGAGGCGTACCGAAGTGGGCGGTGCCGTCGGTGCGGAGCACGACGATCCGCTTGTCGGTGACCCGCCGGGCGACCAGGTCGGGGTAGCCACGACCGCTGATCTGCGACTGCAGCTCACGCGCGGCCCAGCTCGCCTGCTTCGAGCCCGCCTGCGAGCGGATCGTGCTCAGCTTGGCGTAGAGATGGCGGCCCGGGCACGCGGTGGAGCCGGCGTCACGGTGGCCCATGATCGCGTGCGAGAAGGTGCGGTCGCCCATTTTGGTGGAGCCCTTGTTGCCGCGGACACCGTGCAGCGACAGCTTCCACGCGAACAGCGTCCCGAAGGCGTTCACCAGCGCGGCCGGGGGCGCGACGCTGTCGAAGTTGCCGATCGCGGAGGCGCCGAAGCCGTAGCTGTTGTAGCCCGAGGTGTGAGCACCCACGACAGGGCGGTCGACGCCGCCGTAGCGGCCCTCCCAGATCTGGCCGAACTTGTCGATCAGGAAGTTGTAGCCGATGTCGCGCCAGCCCCGGCTCTGCACGTGGTAGAGGTAGATGCTCCGGATGATCCCCGGCACCTGTGCCCTCGTGTAGGAGTTGGTGTTGACGGTGTGGTGCACGAACCCGCCGCGGACCTCCTGGTAGTCGGGCGGGCCGGCCTCGCGGACGCTCTCGTCGGCACCCCACTGGCGGCGGCTGTAGATGCTGGGCTTGGAGGTGTACGCGGCCGCCGACAGCGTCGCGGCCTCCCCCTGCTCGGCGCTCTCGGCGCCCTCGGCCGGCTCCGGCGCGTCATCGGCCCCGGTCTCGATCTCGGGTGACTCGCTGCGGCTCGAGGTCGCCTCGCCCGGCGTGATCACCGCCAGCCTGAGGTCGGCCGGCACCTGAGCACCGGTCAGCCGCAGCCGCGTCTGCACCTGGTCGACCTCGCCGACGACCGCCTCCATGGTGCCCGGCCTCGACCCGTCCGCCTCCGCGGAGCCCGGGTCGGGAGCATGGTCGTCGAGGTGGACGTCCAGCGCCTGCCAGTCACTCCACGTCCCGTCCACCAGCGTGCGTACGTCGGCCCCGACCGCCTCCTCCGGAACGGCTGCCCCGGGCGCCCAGGTGAGTCCGACCGTCCCGAAGCCGTCCACCGGCTGCGGGAGACTGGTGACCGTCACCGCCTCGCCCGGAGAAGCGGCCCTCTTGGCCTGCGCGGTGACCCTGCCGACCCGAGGCGCGGTCAGCGAGATCTCCTCGAGGTGGGCGTCGACGGAGCCCGCAGGCACCTGCGCAGCGGACGGCTCGACGGTCTGAGTCCCGGCGACCGGGACGTCTCCGGGGCGGACCACCTTCAGGTCGACGACGGTGCTCGCCGGGACCAGCGCGGCCAGGACGACCCCGAGCACGAGCAGCTGCTGGGTCGAGGCGACATAGCGCGACCGGGCGCGCTGGACCTCGTTCGGCTGCTCTCCTCCGGCCTGCGAAGACACGTCTTGGACCCCCTGGTTCCGTAACACCAGGGAACATCTTTCACATCAGCCACAGAGGACGGAAGAGCCCGCGAGGAACTACATATCTGTAATTCCTCGCGGGCTCCCAGCCCAGAATTGGCTCAGACTTCCGCGCCCAAGGCGCTATCGGCGGCCTCGAGCTGCTTGAGCTTGGCCGATCCCTTGGCGTCGTCCTCACCGTAGTGGAGGTACTCGATGCCCTCGTCGACGTCGCCGTCGAAGACCAGGCGGCCCTTCTCCAGGCAGATGACGCGGTCGCACATCCGCTTGACCGAACCGGCAGCGTGGCTGACGTAGACCACGGTGCGGCCGCTGTCACGGATCTCCTCCATCTTCTCCATGCACTTCTTCTTGAAGGGCTTGTCACCGACGGCGAGGACCTCGTCGGCCAGGAAGATGTCGGAGTCGATGTGGACGGCGACGGAGAAGCCGAGGCGTGAGTACTGCCCCGAGGAGTAGTTGCCGACCGGGGAGTTGAGGTGGTCGCCGAGCTCGGCGAAGTTCACCACGTCGTCGTAGATCGCGGCCGTCTCTTCCTCGGAGAGCCCGTAGATCGCCGCGTTGAGGAAGATGTTCTCCCGACCGGACAGCTGCGGGTGGAAACCCGCGCCCGTCGCGATCAGGCCGGCGATCTGTCCTCGCGTCTTCACGACGCCCTGGTCGGGACGCATCACGCCGCTGATCAGCTTCAGCAGCGTCGACTTGCCCGAGCCGTTGAGGCCCATCAGGCCGACCGACTCGCCCTGCTTGATCGTGAAGGTGACGTCGTCCAGCGCCTTGAAGGTGTTGGAGACCGCCCGCCCCTTCATCTTGGCGACGGTGATGTCCTTGATGCTGCGGTGGTAGCGGAGCGTGAAGTTCTTGGTGACTCCGTCCACCACGATCGAGTCTGCGGCGCCGGTGTCCTGAGCCTGTCGAAGGGTCATGTCAGTCGCTCCGGAATCTTGTTCTCGTGCTTGCTGAAGACCACCTGGGCGATCACTAGCAGGACCAGCGAGACACCGAACGCACCCAGCCCCCACATCCACAGATTCTCCGGCAGGTGCGTGGCGGCGGTCTCCTCGGGATTCGGGGTCACCCCGACCCAGAAAGCCTGCTGGAAGAGCAGTACGGCGTCCGCAATCGGGTTGAGCAGGTAGATCCAGGCCTTGTCCCCGAGAGCGCCCTCGATCATCGAGAACGGGTACATCATCGGGACACCGAAGCGGATGTAGTTGGTCAGGATGTTGACCGCGCTGCCGAAGTCCCGGAAGAAGACGTTGGCCAGGCTGAAGACCAGGGCCAGAGCGGTGCCCAGCGCCATCACGATGCCGAGCGCGAGCAGGAAGGAGGGCACTGTCTCCCAGGTGGGCGTCCAGCCGCTGAACAGGCAGACGACCACGAGGATGAGGGTCGCCGGCACCAGGTGATAGAGCGAGACCAGCATCGAGGCGACCGGGAACATCTCCTTCGGCATCGCCATCTTCTTCAGCAGGCCCTTGTTGCCGAGCAGGGAACGCGTCCCTGCGCCGAAGGTCTCGGTGAAGAAGTGGACGATGACGAGCCCGGCGAAGAGGTGGACCGGATAGTTGTCCATCCCCTTGTCGGCGCCCATGATCTTGCCCATGAACAGCCAGTAGACGCAGAACTGCGTCAGCGGGTTGATGTAGGACCAGAAGACGCCCAGGATCGAGTTGGAGTAGCGACCGCTGATCTCCCGCTGCACGAGCAGCTTGAGGAGGTAGCGGCGCTTGAAGACCGAGAGCAGCCCGAGGTTCTCCGCCGGGGGCGCCAGCGGCGCATCGACGATCCGTACGGGGCGTTCATCAACTCCGGTTGCCATCGGTCCCCTTCTCCTCAGCGGCCTGCCACGGCTCGAAGGTCTTCTCCCAGGCCTCGGGCGAGGTGAACTCGCTCAGCTTGGAGCGGTACTCCTCCGCGAGCTTGGGCCACTGGCGCTTGAGGCGCCGGTGCACCTTGATGGTGTCCTTCAGCATCTGGTTGAAGAGCTTCTTGTCGCGGCGGTAGAAGGCGGCGCCCTGCTGGTCGTTCATCGACACGATGGCGCTGTCGTACTTGGTGATCCGGTACCACTGGTTGTCCATCGCGGCGAGCTCGGCCTCGGGGAACTCCGTGGAGAGCTTGCGCGGCTTCATGATCTGCCGGATCGGCGCCTTGAGCGCGGCCAGCTTGACCTCGCGGTTGGTCGGGACCTCGGTGTCCTCCTTGCCCTTGCGCGGCGGCTTGTGGCGGCGTACGGGCGGGAACTCGTCTCGGTCGGCCTTGAGCTGCGCGTCCGGGTACTCCTTGACCATCTCGCGTACGACCGGAAGCTGCGTCGCGAGGGTCTCGTGCAGCTTCTCGGGGCCGGCGAGCACGTCGAGCAGCGCCTGGTGGCGCAGCAGGACCGTCGAGTACTGCATGGAGACCAGGTGCTTGATCTGGTGGGAGAACGACTCGGTGACCATACGGCCGCCGTCGTCGTAGATCGAGTGCAGCAGCGCGGCCACGAAGCGGTTGCGCTGGTGGAAGTAGGACTGCCAGTCGAGAGCGTCGTTCTTGTCGGTCCACGGGACGTGCCACACGGCCGCCCCCGGGAAGGACACGGTCGGGAAGCCGGCCGCCTTGGCGCGCAGGCCGTACTCGGAGTCGTCCCACTTGATGAAGACCGGCAGCGAGAGGCCGATCTCCTCGATCACCTTGCGCGGGATCAGGCACATGAACCAGCCGTTGAAGTCCACGTCGACGCGCTTGTGCAGCCAGCGGGTCGAGCGCAGGTTGCGGGCGCCGAAGTCCCAGTCGCCGTAGACGCCGGGGGCCGACTGCCACCAGAAGCGCCACGGCTGGACGATCTCGCCGTAGGAGTGCAGGCGCGACTTGGCGTAGAGCGAGAACATGTGGCCGCCGACGATGGTCGGCCGCTTGGCGAGGTCACCGAAGGTGATCGCGCGGATGATGCCCTCGGGCTCGCAGACGACGTCGTCGTCCATCATCAGGGCGTACGTCGCGGTGCCCTTGCGCAGCGACTCGAGCTGACCCCGCGCGTAGCCGCCGGAGCCGCCCAGGTTGCCCTGCTCGATGATGTGCAGCAGGTCGCCCAGCGCCTTCTCGGCCGCGGGGAACTCGACGTCGTCGGCGACCTTCTTGGTGCCCTGCTCCATCACGAAGACGGTGTCGAGGTAGGGGCGAAGCTGCTCGTCCTCGCCCATCTGCGCGAGCAGCTTGGCGCAGAAGTCGGGCTTGTTCATCGTGGTGACGCAGATGTCGACGGTGCCGTGCTCGGCACGGTCGTCGGGGACCTCCGCGGTCCACTCGGCCGAGGTGATGACGGCGTCCTCGTCGGAGGCGACGACGTCGTACCAGTACCAGCCGCCGTCGACGAACGGCTTCAGCGGCAGGTCGAAGGTGAAGGTGCCCTCGGGGTTGGTTCCGGTGTCCGCCGCGTCGACGCGCTGCGAGCGGCCGTTGGCCATCGACTTGTAGACGATGACGCTCGCGCCGCGTCCCTGAAGCGCGACGGTCAGCTTCACGCTGTCGACCACGGTGTGCCGGCGCCAGTAGCTGGCCGGGAACGCGTTGAAGTAGGTGCCGAGCGAGAGCCGCTCGCTCTTCAGGATCCGCAGTGTCGTACGCGACTCGATCTGGTCGGGGTGGATCTGGGTCCCGTCGTTGATCGACTGGCGGATCTGGGCGTTGTTCAGCGCCTGGGCCGTCTTGTCGGAGCCGACCTCGTACTTGTCGGCGTCGAGGATGGCGGCCTGGTTGTCGACGTAGAGCGGGAGTACGTCGGAGTCACGGTCCAGGGGCAGGATCTGCCGCTGGAGCAGTCGGGTCACGCTCATTCGTCAACGCCTCCGGAGGTGAGCGGGGTGCCGTCCTCGAAGTGGGGACGGAGCTTGTTCTCGAACATGGTGAGCGCGGACGCGATCGCCATGTGCATGTCCAGGTACTTGTACGTGCCGAGGCGGCCGCCGAAGAGCACCATCGGCTCCTTCTTGGCCAGGTCGCGGTAGACCAGGATCTTCTCGCGGTTGTCGGCGGTGTTGATCGGGTAGTACGGCTCGTCACCCTCCTGGGCGAAGCGGCTGTACTCCTTGACCACGATCGTCTTGCCGGGCTTGTAGCGGTCGGCGCGCTCGGGGTGGAGGTGCTTGAACTCCAGCTCGCGGGTGAACGGGACCTCGGGGTCGTTGGCGTTCACCACACCGGTGCCCTGGTAGTCGTCCACGTCGAGGGTCTCGGACTCGAGGTCCACGGTGCGCCAGGAGAGCTTGCCCGCGGAGAAGTCGAAGTACTCGTCGACCGGACCGGTGTAGACGATCGGGACCTTGCCCTTGAAGTCGTCGACCACGGTGAAGAAGTCGGTGTCGAGCCGGACCTCGATGTTGGGGTGGTCGGCCATCCGCTGCAGCCACGCGGTGTAGCCATCGACCGGGAGACCCTCGTACTTGTCGTTGAAGTAGCGGTTGTCGAAGGTGTAGCGGACCGGGAGGCGCGTGATGATGTCGGGCGACAGCTCCGTCGGGTCCTTCTCCCACTGCTTGGCCGTGTAGCCCTTGATGAAGGCCTCGTAGAGCGGGCGGCCGATCAGCGAGATCGCCTTCTCCTCGAGGTTCTTGGCGTCCTCGGTGTTGAACTCGGAGGCCTGCTCCGCGATCAGCGCGCGCGCCTCGTCGGGGGTGTGCGACTTCCCGAAGAAGGAGTTGATCAGCGCGAGGTTCATCGGCAGGGAGTAGACCTGCCCCTTGTACTTCCCGAACACCTTGTGCTTGTAGTCGGTGAACTCGGTGAACTTCCGCACGTAGTTCCACACCTTCTCGTTGGAGGTGTGGAAGAGGTGGGTGCCGTACTTGTGCACCTCGATGCCGGTCTCCTCGTCGAACTCGGAGTAGGCGTTCCCACCGATGTGCGGGCGGCGCTCGATGATGAGCACCTTCTTGTCCAGCTCGGTGGCGGCGCGCTCGGCGATGGTCAGGCCGAAGAGGCCGGAGCCGACGACGACGAGGTCAGGAGTGGTTTCAGGGAAGGACACGATCGCTCAGTCTAGGTCTCTGTGGGTAAGGGGTCGGTCAGGAGGAGGTGGAGGGTGCTGAAACAGGCAGCGTTCGCATGCCCCGCGCGGCGCGCAGGGCCTTGATCACGTTGACGGCCTCGTGCTTGCCGCCACGCAGCGGGCTGAGGAGGACCACAGCCGCGGTGATGAGCCAGGGCTTGAGACGTACGAGGACGTTCTCGCCGTAGCGGAGGTGGACGACGAAGAGGTTGCGGTACATGTAGAAGCCCTTCCAGCCGGCCAGGTCGTGCTGCTGGCTGAAGTCGAGCTGTCGCACGAGCACCGCGTCGCGTACGGCCCAGATGGTGCGGCCGGAGCGGCGGGCGCGGATCGCGAGATCCACGTCGTCGTAGAAGATGAAGTAGGAGGGGTCGGGGAGACCGATCTCCTCCAGGACGGTGCGGCGGATCATGAAGCCCTCGAAGGCGACGTTCTCCACCGGCACCCGCTCCGGCATGGCGTCGCGGGTCGGGTACGTGTCCATGACCGCGGCGGTCTTGGGCTTGATCGCGAGCGGGTTGCGCAGGTCGAACTTCAGCGCGGCCAGCTCGATCAGGTTGCCGTTGCGGTCCTCGCGCACCGAGAAGAGGCAGTCCTCGTCCTGGGCGAGCAGCACCTCGAGACAGTCGTGGGCCGGGACGACGTCGTCGTCGATCAGGTAGAGACGGTCCCAGCCCTGCTCGACCGCGGCCTTGGTGCCAAGGTGGAAGCCACCGGCGCCGCCGAGGTTCTCCGGGCTGTCGATGACCTGGAGGTTGGGCGTGATCGCCTCGGCGAGGACCTGCGCGGTGTGGTCCGTGGAGGCGTTGTTGACGACGATCACGGCGTCGGCGGGCTGGTCGAGCTTGGTGAGCCCGTCGAGCAGCCCACGCAGCATGTCGGCGCGGTTGTAGGTGACGACGACGATCGCGACCGTCTCACGGGTGGTGCTCAACGAAGGAACCTCTCGTGTCCACTGAAGTCCCCCCGGACAGCCGCCCACCATGCCTGTGCAGAGAGCCGGATCCGCTTCGGCTGCGGCTTGGTGAGCAGGTAGAACCATAGAGTCTTGGCCACGAAAGCCAAAGCGAAGGGCCACCCTCGGTAGTCGCGCAGGTTGAGCAGGTTGTTGCGCGCCATGCAGTAGTGCTTCAGGTCGCTCGGCGTGTGGTTGTACGTCGCCCGCCCCCACGCCATCGGGGTGCCGAGATCGCCGACGGAGGGGTGGCGCACCTGAGCGCCGACGACGGTCGCGATCCGAGCCCCGGCCTTCTCCGCCCGGAGGCGGTACTCGTGGTCGTCGCCCCAGATGAAGTACTCCGCCCTGGGGTAGCCGATCCGCTCCACCAGGTCACGGGTGACCAGGACTCCGTTGAACGGGATCACGATGTCCTTGATCAGGCCGTCGGTGGCGGCCTCTTCGACATCGCGCAGCTGGTGGACCACCTTGGAGCGGCCCGGGAGCCGGATCGGGAACACCAGGCGGCCGGGGTCGCCCTCGTCGACGACGAGCGGCCCCCAGAAGTCGAGGTCGGTCTGCTTGAGCAGCAGCCCCAGGCAGTCGGGGTCGGGCAGGCCGTCGTCGTCCATCAGCCAGACCAGGTCGGCGCCGCGCTCGATGGCCAGCTCCAGGCCGTCGTGGAATCCGCCGGCGCCGCCGCTGTTGCGCTGCAGGGTGCGGGCGACCACCGGGACCTGGCGTTGGCCGGGCTCCTCGGCGCCGTCGAGCTCGGCGAGCCACTGCGACGTACCGTCGGTGGAGGCGTTGTCGATGACGATCACCTCGTCGAGGCCGTCGACCACGTCGAGCCGCTCCAGCAGTCGCTGCAGCAGCTCGAGACGGTTGAAGGTCACCACGACGGCGGCGACACGATTGCTCCCTGGCACGGATCCAGACTAGCCGCGACCGCGGTGTATCCCGGGAATCAGCGAGTCGCTGTGACGCCCCGTTAACGCGTTGTTCAACACGCTCGAGCCGGACCACGCCGGTCGAGCCGCCGTAGCCGCTGGGCGGAGGCGTGTCGAGACCAACACAGACGCGGGGGAGGCGGGGGTGTGTGGGGACGCACCCGGGGGCGGACCGCCCGACCCGCGACACCCCCGCACCCCCCC
>NZ_JBEYUV010000003.1:0-19963 GCF_040643685.1 Nocardioides sp. NPDC047086 | reverse complement strand
GCCGAGCCAGCTCTCCCCCTTCTGCGCGCGTTTGCGGCGCGGGGCCGCGCTGAGCACGGCGACCAGAGTCGCGTACGTGCCGTGTTGGTCTCGACACGCTCGCTGGCGCTCACGGCTCGACCGGCGACAGCTCAGCACGCCGAGGCGAGGTCGTCGGTCTCGTTGGCCTGGTAGCCCTTGTTGCGCGAACCCAGGGAACCGCCGGTGACGGGGCCGCCCTTGTCGGAGTCGCCGGAGGCCTTGGTCTTCGTCTCCGGGGCAGGCGCCTTGGTCTCGCCGTCGTCGCCGGTGCCGGGCGACTCGAAGACCTCCTCCTTCTTCGGGGTCGCCTTCTTCACCGCCTTGCGCACCTCGGCGTGGATGTCGGACATGTTCGGGTCGGCGGTGTTGACCAGCGGAGGCACCAGCGAGAGCGTCGAGATCTTCTGCGACTTCGCCTTCAGCGCGAGCGCCGAGAACCGCTCGATCTCGCTCGGGGGCACGCTCGTGGTGATGGTGGAGCCGGTCGCCTTCGCGACGTCCTGGTAGTGGCGTACGACGTCTGCGGGGCTGGTCTGCTGCAGGATCGCGTTCAGGACGCACTTCTGGCGGGCCATCCGGGAGTAGTCGTCGGAGTCGTGACGGGCCCGGGCGTACCAGAGGGTCTCCCAGCCGTCGAGCTTCTTCACCCCCGGCTGGATGTGGGTGTAGAACTTGTCGGAGGGCAGGCCGACCGGGATCGGCTGGCGTACGTTCAGGGTGACTCCCCCGATGGCGTCCACGATCTCCTGGAAGCCGTTGAGGTCGACGATCGCGTAGTAGCTGATCTGCAGATCGGTGATGCCCTCGACCGCGTCGACCGTGGCGGCCATGCCAGGGTGGTCCTCGTCCTTGTAGAGGTCCTTGTGGTCCTCGGCCCAGGTGCTCACGCCGTTGAGGTAGCAGCCGTCGCAGTCGAAGCCGCGCGGGAACTCCTCATCCATCGGGGAGCCGTCGTCGAAGGTGAAGTTCGCCATGTTGCGGGGCAGGCCGATGAGGACGGTGCGACCCGTGACCGCATCGATGGAGGCGACCGTGAGCGAGTCGGGACGCAGGCCCCAGCGGGTCTTGCCGCCGTCGGAGTCGGCACCTGCGAGCAGGATGTTGAAGCGGCCGTTGTGGGCCTCGGCGGCCTCGGCGCCGGCGAAGATCGCCTCGACCATGCCCTTGTGCACGCCGACCAGGTGGGCGCCGAAGATCAGGGTCGCGGCCACGGAGAAGGCCAGCGCGCCGTTGATCGCGACCACGATCCGGCGCTGCTTGAGGTCGAGCTCGAGCGGGCGGCCCAGGCGCCAGGCGTCGATGAAGAGCCCGGCCCAGGCGATGGCGCCGGCGATCAGGCCGATGCGGAACAGGCCCAGCAGCCACGGCGTCGTGCCGAGCCGGAAGATCAGGCCGTGCCACAGCAGGGAGATCCCGAAGACCAGTCCGGCGGTGACCGCGAGACCGATGACGGTCCAGATCGCGATCCGGCCGACGCGGCGGTTGCCGGCGACGAGCTGGGCGGAACCCGGCAAGAGCAGCGTGATCAGCAGCAGTGCCATCGCACGGCGGAACCGCACACGGGAGGCGCGCTCTGCGGCCGTACGCTGGGGCCGGTAGTTCTGGTCAGCCATCTCGGGTCCCTCGGAGGAAGAGTTTGCACCGCCAGTATCACTAGTCACACGAGTAACACGGTGGTGCGACGCGCCGACTAACTTTAGCGGCCCGGCACGGTACGTTTGAGCGCATGCCAAACCCCCGCAACCCTGGCAGCCCCAACGATCCCCGGTCGCAGCAGTACGGCTGGGCGTACGGCAGCGGCCAGTCTGCTCAGCCCTCGGGGCCCGAGCCAACCAACGTCATGCCCACCGTCCGGCGTCCGTCTGGCGGCGCGCCTCCCCCGGCGCCGCCGCGCGGCGGATACGACCGACCGCTGCCCCAGCCGGGGCAGATCGCGCCGACCCCTGATCAACAGGGCGGCTATGGCAACCAGGGCTACAACCAGGACTGGAGCCAGCCGAGCGAGTACGGCGGCGGCAACGGCGGCTACGGGGGTCCGGGCGATGGCTACGGAGGGGGTCGCGGGGGCCGCCAGCCGCGTCAGCCCAGACCCAAGAAGCGCCACCCGTTCCGGAAGTTCGTCGCGATCGTGATGATTCCGGTGCTGATCCTGGTCGGCGCGGTGGCCTGGATCGGCATCAGCGCCTGGAACAAGGTCGACAAGGTCCCCTACGAGCCGACCGCGGGCGAGCGGCCCGCGGACCAGCCCGGCACGACGTACCTCATCGTCGCCAGCGACTCCCGCGAGGGCCTGACCGCGGAGGAGAAGAAGAAGCTGCACACCGGCGACGCCGCCGGAAGCCGCACCGACACCATCAAGCTTCTGCACACGGGTGCCGGCAAGACGATCGTGGTCACCATCCCGCGGGACTCGCCGGTGGACATCCCCGGCCACGGCAACACCAAGATCAACGCAGCCTTCGCCTACGGCGGCCCCGAGCTGCTGACCCAGACGATCGAGCAGAACACGGGCGTACGCATCGACGGCTACGTCGAGATCGGCATGGGCGGCCTCGCCCGGCTGGTCGACGGTGTCGGCGGCGTCGAGATCTGCCCGAAGCAGAACATGAAGGACCCGCTCGCCGGGTTGGACATCGAGAAGGGTTGCCAGGACGCCGACGGCGCGACCGCTCTGGCCTATGCGCGCTCGCGTCACGTGGAGAGCACCGGCGACCTGGCGCGAGGCGTCAACCAGACCGAGGTCATCTCCGGCATCGGGAAGAAGATGACCAACCCGGCCACCGTGCTCAACCCGTTCAAGCTCGCGGAGATGGGCAAGGGTGCCGAGGGCGTCAAGGTCGGCAAGGGGATGAGCGTCATCGGTGGCGTGAAGTTCGCCTGGGCCTTCAAGGCTCTCGCCGGCGGCTCCGCGATGACCTGCGGTGTCCCGATCGTGGGCATGAGCACCCAGTGGGACCGGGAGCGTGCCCTGACGATGTTCGGCCACATCAAGGAGGACACGGTCGACGACATCCCCGCCGACCTCTGCACCCCGACCGGCCTGCCGAAGAGCGTCACCGGCTGACCCTCAGAGCATCCACCGCCGAGTCGGCTCGTCATGACGAGCCGACTCGGCGGCGTTTTCGGTCAGAACGAGCCGACTCGGCGAGATGGGGGTCTCGACAAGCTCGACCACCGGTGCAGACTGTGACCCATGGCTTACGAGACCCTGACCTTCGACGTGGACGCCGATGGCATCGCGCTCCTGACCCTCAACCGCCCCGACGCGCTCAACTCGTTCACGGTGACGATGGCGCGCGAGCTCGAGGAGGTCTTCACCACCGATGCGATGGCCGACGAGGTGCGCGCGGTGATCGTGACCGGCGCCGGGCGGGCGTTCTGCGCCGGGATGGACCTCTCCGCCTCCGGGAACGTCTTCGGCCTCGACGAGTCGCTGCAACCGACGCCGGAGAGACTCGCCGAGCACCTCGCCGACCCGGCCAACCACCCCGAGTACGCCGAGGGCGTACGCGACACCGGCGGCAAGGTCACCCTCGCGATCCACGCGCTCCCCAAGCCGGTGATCGCTGCGGTCAACGGCCCGGCGGTCGGGATCGGCGCCACGATGCTGTGCGCGATGGACGCGCGGCTGGCCTCCTCGAAGGCGAAGATCGGCTTCGTCTTCGGCAAGCTCGGCATCGTCCCCGAGGCCTGCTCGTCCTACTTCCTGCCGCGCGTTGTGGGTGTCCCCCGGGCTCTGGAGTGGCTCTACACCGCGGAGATCCTCGACCCCGACCAGGCCCTCGACGGCGGTCTGGTCCGCAGCATCCACCTGCCCGACGAGCTGCTGCCCGCCGCCTTCGAGCTGGCCCGGAGGTTCACCCAGAACCGGTCGCCGGTCGGCACCGCGCTCGTCCGCCAGCTGATCACCCGCAACGCCTCCGCCCGCCATCCGCTCGAGGCCCATCTGTCCGACTCGCTGGCGATGTTCTACGCCTCGATCGGCGACGGCAAGGAGGGAGTCGCCGCGTTCCTGGAGAAGCGGGCGCCGGAGTTCACCTCGAAGGCGTCCGAGGTTCCGGACGTGTTCTACTCGACACATTTTACGGGCTGACCTGCAGCGATAGCCGAAGACCCCCTGTTCTGCGGCAGCATCCTGGGCTACGGTCGAATGTGGGCCCGCCCGCTGGTCCCTCACCCGGGCGTGGCCGCGGCCGGCACGCAGTGCCCAACCCGAGATGGGCGCGTGTCGGCCGCCTCTCGGTGCTACTCGGCCCCGTCCTGGGCACCGATCCGGCCCGCGTACTCCTCGACGATCGCGTCGACCGGCTGGTTGACGTCGAGGACCATCCCGGCCTCGTCCGACTCGAGCGGCTCGAGCGTCCTGAACTGGCTGTCCAAGAGCGTGGCCGGCATGAAGTGGCCGGGGCGGCTCGCCTGTCGCCTCGCGATCACCTCGCGAGTGCCCTCAAGATGGAGGAAGATCACCTCCGGGTAGTGCCGGCGGAGCTGGTCGCGGTACTTCCGCTTCAGCGCCGAACAGCTCATCACGCCACCGCGCTCGGCGTGCTGAGCGAGCCACTCCCCGACCGCCTCGAGCCAGGGGTAGCGGTCATCGTCGTCGAGCGCGATCCCAGCAGTCATCTTCTCGATGTTCGCCCGCGGATGCAGGTCGTCGGCATCCTCGAACGGCACCCGCAGCCGCCCGGCGATCGCCGCCCCGATGGTCGACTTCCCCGAGCCGGAGACTCCCATCACGACAAGTACGGGTTTCGCCATCACGCCATCGTACGGGCGTAGAGCGCCTCGAGATCGGTGAAGTGTCGATGAGTCCCCGCCTCCTGGTAGGAGGACGTGTCCGCCATCGTGTAGCCGTGCGGGGCATCGGGGTAGATGAGGTTGGTGTAGATCACCCCGGCATCGTCGAGCGCGATGCTGAGGTCGGCGACGTTCTCCGGCGTCATGGAACGGTCGTGGTCGGCGTGCCCGAAGTAGTACTCCGCCCTCGTCCCGGCGATGCAGGAGTGCGGCGAGGCCGCGTCCGTGGTGACCAGCCCGCCGCCATGGAAGCCACCGACCGCGACGAACTCGTCGGGGAACCGGCCCGCGGTCCGCACCGCGATCCGGGCTCCCATGCAGTAGCCGTGGGTGGCGAGCGGGCCGGTGACGTACGTCCGGAGGGCTTCGACGTACGCCGGGATGTCGGCGTTGAGCCGATCGACGCTCAGGGCCCGGACCCGGGGCATCGCACCGTCCGCGAAGAACGCATCCCTCGCCGCGGGGTCCCGAAGGTCGGTGGTCGGTGCGAGCTCCGCCACGCTGCCGTCGCGGTAGAACACATTGGGCGCGAGCACGAGATAGCCCCAGGAGGCGACCCGCTCGACCATCTCGGCCAGCCGCGGCCGGAGGCCGATGGCATCCATGTAGACGAGTACACCGCCCTTCGGTGCGCTCTCGGGCCGGGCCAGATAGGCCTCGGCGGTGCCGTCCGATGTCTCGATATCGATCTGTTCGACCACGGGCCTCACGCTACCGGCAGGCAGGTGGTGCCATGCTCGTCCTCATGACCCAGCATCCAGAGGCAGTGCACCTCGAATCCTCCCGCGCGATCCCGGTCGCGTACGAAACCGCCCTCGCCCGCGTCCTCCCGGCGCCGCTGCCGGAGATCTTCGGTCGCCGGTACGCCGCGATCGGCCCGATCGCCGAGGTCCGCGACCAAGCCGGCGGCTGGGACACCGCCGGCGAGACCCGAACGATCGTCCTCGCCGACGGCGCGACGCTGCGCGAGACCCTGACCAGCATCGACGCGCCCTCGTCGTTCTCCTACGAGATCACGCCGCTCTCCGGCCCGCTCAAGCTCCTGGTCGGTCAGGTCGCCGGGCGCTGGTCCTTCGCCCCGGCCGGTACGGGCACGCGGGTCACTTGGTCCTGGGACGTCACCCCCACCTCTGGTGTCGCCGCGTTCGCTATGCCTGTGTTCGGGTGGATGTGGAAGGGGTATGCGCGGCAGAGTCTTGAGTCGCTCGAGGAGCTGTTGGTCGGCGCCTGAGCGTCTTCTTGCACGTCGGTTGGGGTCTGAGGGTGAACGAATTTTCGTTCACCCCGCGCAACGGCTCCTGCCGAGGAGTGATGGTGCCGCGGCCACACCCGGGCCGCCGCCCCGATAGCCAGCCAAATCTTTTCTCGACGTGGTCCGGTGTCAAGGAGCGCCGCAGGCGACCGGCGAAGCCGGCGGCCGAAGGCCGTCCTTTACTCCGGGGCACGGCGAGAAGACCCTCGAAGAACGGGTCGGCGGCCCGCAGCCGCACGAAAATCAGTCGCGAACGAGGGGTCTACTCCACCCCGTTGCGCTTGATGAAGGAGAGGATCTGCTCGGACAGCTCCGGCCGACACACGATCACGTCGGGCAGATAGACGTCGTCCTGGTTGTAGCGCAGCGGCGAGCCGTCGATCCGGGAGGTGAACAGGCCGGCCGCGGCGGCGACCGCCACGGGGGCGGCGGAGTCCCACTCGAACTGCCCGCCGGCGTGCACGTACGCGTCGGAGATGTCGCGCACGACCGACATCATCTTCACCCCGGCCGACCCCATCGGCACCAGCTCAGCGCCGAGCTCCTCGGCCAGCGCCTCGACGAATGCGGGCGGGCGGCTGCGGGAGACGGCGATCCGGGGACGGGTCGAGGTCGAGGGCGGCACGACGGGAGCGGCACCGGTGTGGAAGGTGCTCTGCATGGAGGCGTCGGCCAGCGCCGGCTGCGCGACCGCACCGGCGATCAGTTCACCGCCGTTGGAGGAGGCCCACAGCGCCACGTGCACCGCCCAGTCGTCGCGCGGCGGCTCGGAGAACTCGCGGGTGCCGTCGAGCGGGTCGATGATCCAGACCCGCTCCTTCGTGAGCCGCTCCTTGGAGTCCTTGCCCTCCTCGGACAGGACGGCGTCCTCCGGGCGGTAGGTGGCGACGAGCTCCATCAGCAGCTCGTGGGCCGCCAGGTCACCGGCGTCCTTGAGCTCCTTGCCCTCCAGGCCGGAGGTGGCACGCACCTCGAGCAGCCGCCGCCCGGCGGTCTCGGCCAGCCAGGCGGCCAGCAGGTGGTCGGAGGCAACGGTCTCGGGCGTGGGCACACCTGGTTCGAAGGTCACCCGCGGCACTCTAGCGAGGTGCTCGCCGAGTCCGATAAAGGCCCAGGCCGAGCCCGATCGCGGCGGCCAGCGCCACCCCGGTCAGCACCGCGCGCAGGACCAGCCCGGTCTTGGCACGCTCGTGCTCGTCGGTGACGACGTCAGCCATGGTCTCGGCCGACTTCAGGACCACCTGCAGGAGGCTCTGGATGTACTCGACCGCACCGTCGGACCAGGTGCGGACGATCGGTTCGCCCTTCGAAGCCGCCTTCAGCTCCGTGGCGACGCCGTCGATGCTGCCCTTGGCGGCGACGTCTCGGACCGTACGCTGCACCATCATCGCGCCCGACCCCTTGTCGAAGGTGCCGTCGGAGACCCGGTCGAGCTCGGCCTGCAGGTCGGGTGCGGCGCCCGAGTAGAACGCCGAGGATGCCTTCACCCAGGAGGCCTCCGCGTCGGTGAGGTCCTTGACCGACTTCGTGCCGATCTCGTTCTCGGACAGCGCGACGACCATGAGCTCCCGCTCGATGCTGAACGCCTCCGCCGCCTTCGTCAGGTTGCTGAGGTTGCGGATCCGGTCGCCGTTCTGGTCATCCTCCAGCTCGGGCACCTGAGCCGCGAGCATCAGCAGATTGCTGGCCAGACCGGTGTAGACCTCGCGAGCGGCGTCCTGGCTGGCCCGGTCGCCCTCCTGCATCTCGACCCGGTAGAGCTCGAAGTCGTCGAGCACCTCGCTGATGTCGTGATGGAGCGTCCGCAGCTCGGCGTCACCGTCGACGTCGATATCGGCGACGGCCGTCTGCCACTCTTCGGCCGCCAGGTCGGTGGTGTGCAGGTAGGTGGAGCGTACGTTGACCGGAGCCTGCGCGACGGGCTGCAGCGCGTCGCGTTCGAAGATCACGTCGACGGCGAGCTCGATGCTCTCCGGGAGCGCCTCGCTGAGCGCGGCCCCCCGGGCCGTCTCCGAGGTGCCCCGGAAGGAGGCGAAGGTCGCCAAGCCACCGACCGCGACACCGACCAGGGCCACCGCCAGCAGGATGCTGAGCGTCCGGTTGGCCCCGGAGGGCCTCGCCGCCCGGGACCCGCCGGTCGGGAAGGACCCGCTGGACCCGATCTGCGCGAACGCCCCCGACGACCCGGTTGCCCCGGTCGACCCGGTGGGCCTTGCCGCGGGGAACGATCCGCTCCCCCTGAAGGCCTCGTAGGCACCGGAGGTGCTGATCGGACCCGAAGCGTGCGTCGTACGCTGCCTGGGCACCTGCGCGTCGAAGACCGGCAGCGGGCCCGAGCCGGTGAGCACCGCGACGACGTCGTGCGCGGTCGGCCGCTGCTCGGGGGTCTTGGCCATCATCATCGCGACCAGGTCGTCGATGATCTTCGGCACCTGGACCACACCGCTGACCCGCGGGATGGGTGCGGTGGCGTGCTGGTAGACCATCGTCGCCGGTGCGCCGCCGGAATAGGGGGTGCGCCCGGTGAGCATCTCGTAGAAGACGCAGCCCAGGGAGTAGATGTCGCTCGGCGGACCGACCTCCCCACCCGAGCCACGCTCGGGCGAGAGGTAGCCGAGGCTTCCGACCACATCGTGGGTGGAGGTCAGCCGCTGGTCGCCCAGCCGGGCGAGCTGGGCGATGCCGAAGTCGACGATCCTGATCCGGCGGTCGCTGTCGTAGACGAGGTTGGACGGCTTGATGTCGCGATGGACGATCCCCTGGGCGTGGACCGCGGCGAGCGTGCGCGCGGCCTGGACGATGACCTCACCGGCATCCCGGGCCATCAACGGACCGTGCGAGCGCAGGCGTTCGCCGAGGTCGGGGCCGGTCAGGAGCTCCATGACGAGGAAGGCCATCGGCCCGTTGCCGGTGCGCTCGATCCCGGCGTCATGGATCTGCACGGTGCCGGAGTGGCTGGCGGCCGCGGTGGAGAGCGACTCCCGCCGGAACCGCTCGATCATCGTCGGGTCTGCCGACGTCCGCACGACCTTGACCGCGACCCAGCGCTGCAGGGTGAGGTCCATGGCCTGCCATACCTCGCCCATGCCGCCCCGCCCGATCAGGCGGTGCAGCTCGTAACGGCCGGCAATCATGGGGTGGGGGGAGGTTTGCATGGGGGACGTTCCCGTCGAGGATCCAGTTGTTCGTACGTGTTGGGTTGCTCACATAACGGCCGGGAGTTTAGGCGACACTCACTAGTAGGCGCCAGAGCCACGCACAACAGCTTTGACTGTACGAACGACGATTCCGAAGTCCCGCAGCAGCGTCCAGTTGTCCACGTAGTCCAGGTCCAGGCGGACCGTGTCCTCCCAGGAGAGGTCCGATCGCCCCGAGACCTGCCACAGCCCGGTCAGACCGGGTGCAACCGCGAGTCGGCGATGGCCGTCCCGATCGTACATCGCCACCTCGCTCGGCAGGCCCGGCCGCGGCCCGACCAGCGACATCTGGCCCAGCACGATATTGAGAAGTTGAGGCAGCTCGTCGAGGGAGTACTTCCGCAGCACCCGCCCCACCCGGGTCACCCGCGGGTCCGCACGGAGCTTGAAGAGGACGTGTCCGGGCCGGTGGTCGAGCGTGCGCAGCAGCGACTCGGCGTCGACGACCATGGTGCGGAACTTCCAGATGCGGAACTGCTTCCCGTTGCGGCCGACGCGCACCTGCCGGAAGAAGACCGGCCCCGGGGAGTCGAGCTTGATCACGACCGCCATGACGGCGAAGACCGGGAGGAGGACGGTGACGGCGGCCGCCGCGGCCAGCCACTCCCACACGTACTTGGCCACCCGGGTCAGCCGAGCCCGCAGGGCCTCGTCGACGTAGAGAAGGGTCATCGAGCCCAGCCGCATCGAGGACGTACGCTGCGGGGTCACGTCCTGCATCCGGGTGCTGACCAGCAGCGGCAGACCGAAGGACTCGCTCGTCCAGGCCAGCCGCTGGATCTCGCGGCCGGCCAGGTCGGGCCCGGGAACCACCAGCACGGCGTCGGGCGCGACCGACGCGATCGCACCGGAGAGCCCATCGGCGCGGCAGACCGCGGCCGCCTCCATCAGGCCACCGGAGAGCCGGTGGGTCCACTCCGGGATCACCCCGTGGTCATGGGCCGCCTCCACGACGACGACACGTAGCGGGGTGCGCGGCCGGGAGCTGAAGATGTAGCCCACCACCCGGAATGCGAGCGCGGTGATCAGTCCGAGGATGGTCTGCACGACCAGCTGCGCCTGCGGAAGCTCGACCACCGCACCCAGCAGCCAGGTCGCCATGCTCATCGCCATGAACGCCTTGAAGACCCCCGAGACGGTCGCGCGCAGACGCTCGGCGCCGGGCAGGATCTTCGGCGCGGTGATCCTGGTGGCCAGCCCCCAGAGCAGACCCCACACCAGCGCGTGGACGATCTCCTGGCCCACGATCAGCGGCGCGAGGAAGATCAGTGCGAGACCATCGACCATCGAGGCCTGCAACCGAAGGGAGGGTGCCTTGGCGGACACCCTCCGGCGGTAGATGTCCAGCGGGACCGCTGTCTCCACCGCCGCCAGCTCTATCGTCATCCATCTCCCCCATAGCTGCTGGGCGCCCGAACGCTACTTCATGCCTGAACAATGCGGGATGAAAGCGGTCGTTGGGGGCCGATAGGGGTGCGGTTAGACCAAATGAGGGAACCGGAACCCACTGGTCCAGACCAGTCGGATCACTCCAGCGACTGCGGGGACCGCCAGCCGAGGCGATGGGCGAGACCTACGGCGGCGATCTGGGAGGTGACCTGGAGCTTGGCGAGGATGGACTTCACCTGGGTGCGCACCGTCGCCTCCGAGACGACGCCGATGACGGCGATCTCGTGGACGGTCCGGCCCAGCATCAGGTGGCCGAGGACCTGCGACTCGCGCTTGGTGAGCTGCTCGATGCGGCGGCTCAGCTCGGAAACCTCGTGCTGGCGCTCGAACCAGACCCGGATCAGCCGCTCGCGGTCGCTCACCGCGAGCACACAGGCGCCCTGGTAGAGCCGCCTGACGGTGCCGAGGATCTCGCCGAGCGGGCGGGACTTGGACAGCACCGTGCGGGCACCGTTGCGCAGCGCCTGGCCCCAGCGGGCCTCCTCGATCGCACCGGTCACGACGACCACGTCGACGCCGGCCTTGGCCAACGGCTCGATGAGGCGTACGCCGTCGCCGTAGCGACCCAGGTCGAGGTCGAGGAGCACGACCTTCGGCTTGTTGCGGAGCACGACGGAGACCATCGTGGCGGTGGAGACGGGCTCGCTGGGCATCGGGATGCGGCGCACGTCGTATCCCTCCATCGAGACGGCGAGCTCGAGCGACTCGGCGAAGAGGACGTGGTCCTCGACGATCACGACTCGATACTGGCTACGCGGCGACAACGTCATCGGAGACGCCTTCCTGCTCTGCTTCGATCGTGGCGCGCGGGATCACGGCGCTGGGAAGAGTGACCACGAAGGTTGTACGTTCCACGGCGGCGAGGCGGAGCGAGCCGCCCATCCGCTCGGCGACGGTGCGGGCCTCGTTGAGCCCGATCCCCTGGCCGGCCGAGTCAGGCCCCCGGACACCCCACTCGAAGATCCGCTCACGCACCTCGGGGTCGACCCCGGGGCCGTCGTCGGAGACCTCGATCATGACCAGGTGACCGGACCCGCCCGGCTCGTGCCGGACGGTGACGTCGACAGCGCCGGAGCCGTGCTTGGCGGCGTTGTCGAGAAGAATGTTGACGATCTCCGCTGCCGCGTCCGAGCTGCCGACGGCGAGCGCGTTGCTCGGCTCGTGGACGATCGTGGCGCCGCTGGCCTCGTGGGCCAGGGCGAGGTTGTGGATCACCGAGTCGACGTCGATCACCCCGGTGTCGACCGGCATCGTGTCGGCGCCGTTGCGATGCGCACGGACCAGACGCTCCAGGCGCCTGAGCTCATTGCCCATCATGGTCATCATCGCGACGCGACGCTCCGGGTCGAGCGTCTCGGAGTTGCACAGCAGCTCGCTGGCCGAGCGAACGCCGGCGAGCGTCGAGGTCACCTCGTGCATCCGGGCTCGGTGGAGACGCTGGGTCTCACGCGCGCTGAGCAGGTCGTGGTAGATCTCGTCGGCCGCCTTCGCCTCTGCCGCGCACACGCGCCGGTAGATGCGAACCGCACCCAGCAGGAGGGCCGCAGCGGCCGCGAGCGAGCTGGCGATGACGATGGCCGGCAGAAGCACCCAGTGGAGTGCTCCGTGAGAGTTGAAGGAGACCCATGGCCCCTGAAGGACGGCGATCAGAAAGCTCTGGACGCCGATGAAGACTGCGGTGGTCGTTGCGTAAGCGGTGGTTAGCCAACCCGAGTTGATCCGCGTGAAAATGGACATAGACATACTGCTCCCCAGGTCGGGTCGGCCAGTGAGGTATGTGTCCGAGACGGGCCGTGTCCAGGCCCTGCTCCCCCAGCCCGAGCTTGTCGGGCCGTCCCAATTTGAAATGTTGGACCGAAACCTTCGCTGAAGGCAACGTAATCAGCACCGTATCGCCAGGGGAGTGCATTTCGGGCCAATACCGAGAATTGAGGAGCCATAGAATTACGAGGTCGTCCACAAACTACATTGCGGGACACGTTGTCCCAGGTCATCCCCAAACTTGGGGCACTGTAGAACAGGTTCCCGATCTCCGCCTGCGCCCACCCAGAATATCCATACCCCCAGGGAGATCTGACGGGACCCAAGACGACCGAACGGCGCGGCAGACATGGCAGGCTCGACCGTACGACTCAGGGTCGCCGTCTCGGCGGACGAGACGATGACCCTCGATGCCGTGACGGTCACACTCGACGAGCGTGGCATCACGGTGACGGCGACCGCGCCCACCTCCGCGCAACCCGACGAGCTGCTGGGTGGCGATCCCTCGGCCTGGCTGATGGTCACCGACCTCGACGGCTGGACCCATCTCAGCGAAGTATGTGACCTGATCCGCGGCGTACGTCTGCCCGGGGTGGTGCTGACCACCGCGCCGCACGGGGGTCTCTGGGGTGCCCTGCTCGAGGCCGGCGCGGTCGCGGTGCTCTCCGCCGACTCGGACTCGGACTCGATCGAGGGCACGTTGCGCGACGCGGCGGAGGGACGCCACGGGCACACTCCGGGAGAGGCCGAGGGCCTGGTCGCGCAGTGGCACCTGATGCGGGACGGACGTGAGCGGATGCACCGCCTCGTCCGCTCGCTGACCGTACGCGAGCACGACGTGCTCGAGCTGCTCTACGACGGGGCCACCGTCGCCGAGATCGCGGCCCGCTTCGGCGTGGCCCAGACGACGGTGCGGACCCAGGTGAAGTCGATCCTGCGGAAGTTCGGGGTCGGTTCCCAGCTGGCCGCGGTCGCTGCGTACGACCGGTATCTGCGGCCGCCTAGGAGTTGAACCGCTGCTGGGTCTTCTCCAGACCCTCGGTGATCAGCGTCTCGATCGCGTCCGCGGCGGTGTCGACCACGAACGGCAGCACCTTGCGCTCGGTGCTGGAGAAGTTGGAGAGCACGAAGTCGTGCACCTCCTGGCGCCCGGGCGGGCGGCCGATGCCGACGCGCACCCGGTAGAAGTCGCCGGTGCCCAAGGAGGACCGCATCGACTTGAGGCCGTTGTGGCCGTTGTCGCCACCGCCCAGCTTGACCCGCATCGTGTCGAAGGCGATGTCGAGCTCGTCGTGGATGGCGATCACATGGTCGGGCTGGACCTTGTAGAAGGTCGCGAGCGCCTTGACCGGCCCGCCGGACTCGTTCATGTAGGTCCGGGCACGGGCGAGGACGACGCGTGGGCCGGGCAGCCCCGGAGTCGCCCCCGGGAGCCGCCCTTCCACGACGTCAGCACGGCCGGACTTGTGGGCACGCCACTTGCCGCCCAGCCGCTTGGCCAGCTCGTCGGTGACGAGGTAGCCGATGTTGTGACGGTGCCCGGCGTACGTCGGCCCAGGATTGCCCAGGCCGACGACCAGCCAGACGCCGTCGGTCATCGAGTCCGAGGTCACTCGGCGTCGGCGGCCTCAGCGGCCTCGGCAGCCTCAGCGGTCTCGCCCTCGGCGGCCTCGTCGGCGACGGGCTCCTCGATGGTGCGGGCCTCGGTGATGTTGACGACCAGGGTCTCCGGGTCGGTCACGAGGGTGGTGCCCTTGGGCAGCTCGACCTGGCCGGCCAGGATCTGGGTGCCGATCTCGAGACCCTCGATGCTGACCTCGATGCTCTCGGGCACGTGGGTGGCCTCGGCCTCGACGGTCAGGGTGTTGGTGTCGGTGACGACCATGGTGCCGGAGGCGGCGTCGCCCACGACGTTGATGACGATGTCGACGGTGACCTTCTCGCCCGCGCGCACGGCGACGAAGTCGACGTGCTCGATGACACGGCGGACGTCGTCGACCTGGACCTGCTTGGTCAGGGCGAGCTGCTTCTTGCCCTCGATGTCCAGCTCCAGCAGCGCGTTGGCACCGTGGTTCTTGAGCGCCATCATGGTGGCGTGGCCCGGCAGGCTCAGGTGGATCGGGTCGGCGCCGTGGCCGTAGACGACCGCCGGAATCTTGTTCTCACGGCGGATGCGGCGAGCGGCACCCTTGCCGAACTCGGTGCGCTTCTCGGCGACGATCTTCTCGCTGGACATGCGTTGAACTCCTCGATGAGTGGTGCTGACGTCAATGGCGCCCGGCAGGTCCAACGAAGGCCGTGCGACGAAGGCACGGCGTCTCTTCGAAGAGACGTCCACCTTGTCGATCACGGAGCGCGAGGCGCTCCCTCGCCGAGGCAACTGCCACAGACTATCCCCGGGTCACGCTCACAGCGAAATGCGCGCGCGTGCTGACCTGCGAGGACGTACGTTGGAGGTCGTGTCCCTCACACTCGACGAGGCCCGCACACGGGCCGGCGTGCTCAGCTCCGTCTCCTACTCCCTCGATCTCGACCTCACCGGTCCCGAGACTTTTCGGAGCCACGCCCGGGTCCGGTTCCGTTCCACGGTCACCGAGACGTTCCTGGACCTGAAGGGCGCGCTCTCGATCTCGCTGGTCGTCAACGGACTGGCCGTCGACGGGGAGGCGGTCGAGGCCGCGTACGACGGTGGGCGCGTGGGCCTGAGCGGCCTGTCGACCGAAGCGGTCAACGAGGTGGAGGTGACCGCGACCCTGCCCTATACGACCGACGGCGACGGGATGCACACGTTCACCGACCCCGTCGACGGGTCGCGCTACGCGTCCGCCTACCTGGGCATGGACAACGCCTCGAAGGTCTTCGCCTGCTTCGACCAGAACGATCTCAAGGCGCCGTTCGCGGTCGCGGTCACCGCCGATCCGGCAGACACGGTCCTCGCCAACGGCGCCGTCGTCTCGTACGACGCCGGCCGCTGGGCCTTCGCCACCACTCCCCCGATCCCGCCGGCGCTGCTGGTCGTCGCCGCCGGCCCGTGGCACTCGGTGCGCTGGACCGGAGTGTTCGACTCCGGCGTGAGCCTCGACTTCGGCTGGCATGCCCGGCGGTCGCTGGCGGCCGAGCTGGACCGTGACGCGGAGGAGCTGCGACGTACGTCCGAGGCGTGCTTCGCCCACTACGCCGACCTCATCGACGAGCCTTATCCCTTCGACTCCTACGACCAGGTCTTCGTGCCCGGGCTCAACTGGGGCGCGCAGGAGATGCCGGGATGCGTGACCTACCGCGACGAGCTGTTGCCGCGCGGCGCGATCACCGACACCCAGCGAGCGATCCGCGCGGTGATCATCGCCCACGAGATGTCGCACATGTGGTTCGGCGACTCGATGACGATGACCTGGTGGGAGGACACCTGGCTGCAGGAGTCGTTCGCCGACTACATGGGCTACCGGGTCGCGGAGGCGGGCGCCGGCTTCTCGGACCTGCGGGTCGAGGTGGAGATCGGGAGCAAACCGTGGGGCTACCGCTCCGACGCGCGTCGCTCGACCCACCCGGTGGCGCCGCTGGCCGTCGACGTACCCGACGTGGACACCGCCGCCACCATCTTCGACGGCATCTCCTACGCCAAGGGCGGGGCCTGCCTGGTGCAGCTCGCCTTCTGGCTCGGGGACGAGGAGTTCATGACCGGGGTCAACCGTCACCTGACCCGCTTCCGCTTCGCCAACGCGACGCTGGCCGACTTCGTCGAGTCGCTCGCGGCGAGCTCGCCGAAGGACGTACGCGGGTGGGTGGATGCCTGGCTGCGGCGACCCGGGTTCGACACGGTGTCCGTGCGGCGCGACGGGGACGTCCCAGTGCTGGAGCGCGAAGGAAGCCGGCCGCACGCGTTCACCGTCGCCGGCTACGACTCCTCGCTGCGGCTGGTCGGGCGCAAACGGGTCGAGCTGGGCGCCGAGCCGGTGCCGCTGCCGGAGTTCGCCGGGCTCGTCGTCGTACCCAACGCCGGCGGCGAGACCTTCGCCGCGCTCCGCCTCGACCCGGGGTCGTGGGAGGCCCTCTCCGACGGGCTCTCCCGGCTCGAGGACCCGCTCGTACGTGCCGTGCTCTGGTCCGCCACCGCCCTCCGGGTGCGCTCGCGTGAGCTCTCGGCCGACGACTACCTCGACCTGGTCGAGAACCACCTGCCCGCAGAGACCCGGGCCGACATCATCGAGGGTGTGCTCGCCGAGGCCCGGTCGGTGGTGATCCCGCACCGGGTGCCGGCCTCGCGCGCGGCGGGAGCGGTGGCACGGGTCGCCGCCGCGGCCGCCGCGGGCCTGGCGGCTTCCGCCGACGACGAGCAACGGGCCCTGGCCTGGGCAACGGCCCTGGCCGCGACCAGCGCGGACGCCGAGCTGCTGCGCGGCTGGCTGGACGCCGACAAGGTCGGGATCACCATCCCGCTGCTGCCGACCACACGCTGGGCGGCGATCGTACGTCTCGCCTCGCTCGGCGAGGCGGACGCGCGCTTCATCGCGACCGAGCGCGACCGGGACGGCACCGCCGAAGGAGACCTCGGGGCGCTTCGCGCCCTCGCCGCCCGTCCCTCGACCAGCGCGAAGGACGCGGCCTGGGAGGCGATGCTCGCGCCCGGCGTGGACAACCGTCGCTTCGGGGCGCTGGCATCGGGGATGTGGATCGCCGAGCAGGCGCATCTGCTGCGTCCCTACGTCACCGCCTATCTCGCCGAGGCGCCCGCCCTGGCGACTCGAGGTCAGGCCTTCGCCATCGAGATCGGGCGCGCCTTCCCCCGGATCGCCCTCGATGCCGGTCAGCTCGATGCGCTGCGCGCGGCCCTGACCGAGGAGGTGCCCACGATCCTGCGGCGCTCCTGGGAGGACCACCTCGACGACCGTGAGTAGCGACCACTAGCCTCTAGGCGCCCTCGACCCCCACCACTGAGGACGGCCATGAAGAAGTCGCGCATCTGGCTCGGCATCGGGATCGCATTCGTCGTGCTCGTCGGCGCCGTCACCGGCACCGGCTGGTACCTCGCCCACCGGCTCGACCGCCAGGTCCGGACCGTCGACGTCTTCGCCGGCCTCGAGGAGCGTCCCGAGGCGGCCGGCGAGGCTGCGGGAGCCCTGAACATCCTGCTCCTCGGCACCGACGGGCGCACCGGCGGCGAGGCCACCACCGGCAGCGAGGCCACGGCATCGTGGACGCCTGGTGAGCAGCGGGCCGACACGATGATGCTGCTCCACCTCAGCGCGGACCGCCGCTCGGCCTCGGTCGTCTCGATCCCACGGGACTCGTGGGTGCGGATCCCCGGCCACGGCAAGGCCAAGGTCAACGCCGCCTTCTCCCAGGGTGGGCCGAGGCTCAGCGTCCAGACGGTCGAGAAGCTCACCGGCGTACGCATCGACCATGTCGCCTGGGTCGACTGGGCCGGCTTCGAGGAGATCGGCGATCTCCTCGGCGGCGTCGAGGTCTACATCCCCGAGACCGTCCACGACTCGGCACGCCACCGCACCTGGACCAAGGGCACCCACCTCCTCAGCGGCGAGGAAGCCCTCCTCTACGTACGCCAGCGCTACGGCCTCCCCGGCGGCGACCTGGACCGCGTGAAGCGCCAACAGTACGTCCTGCGCTCCATCCTCCGCGGCCTGCGGCAGAGCGTCGACCCGAAGAACCCCAAGAAGGCCTACGACCTCCTCGACATCATCACCCGCCACCTCACCGTCGACTCCGGCTTCTCCGGCAGCGACCTCCGCGGCCTCGCCCTCGACCTCGCCCGCATCCCCTCCGAGGACCTGACCTTCTTCACCGCCCCCGTTGCGGGCCTGGGCAGGGAGGGTGCGCAGAGCGTCGTCCATCTCGACAAGCGTCAGGGACGGCAGCTCTGGGCGGCCGTTCGCGAGGACGAGGTCGAGACGTGGCTGGCTCAGAATCCTGAGATCGTGACGGGCAAGACCGTGAACTGAGGCTCGTTGGCCTGATGACCGCCGGCATGGCGGTCCTCTTCGACAAGCTCAGGGCATCTCTCGGCGCCGGGCGTTGTCGAGGATTGTGGGGCGGTCGCTCAGTTGATGAGAAGCGGGTTCTGCTGGGTTGGGGTCTCTCGTTGGGCCGGTGGCCGCCGACCCGTTATGGAGGGTGTTCTCGACGGTTCCCGGAGTCAAGGCGATGTATCGAGCTTGTCGAGATGACGGCCTGCGGCCGCCGGCTTCGCCGGTCGCCTTCGGCGATCCTGGACACCGGGCTCCGCCGAGAATTTTGGCTGGTTATCGGGTCGGCGGCGGGGGTTTGGCGCGGAGTTCCTTGGGTTGGGCACGGGCTTGGGATTCCACGGCCGGTGGTTCCCTAGGGGTGCCGTATTCGCGGTGCTTTTACTAGCCGATGACACCTTGTGAACGGTTCACAAGCACTGCGGTCAGTTCGGGCGCCGATGACGACCTCGGCAGGCCGGAAGGTGCTGCCTCAACCGGTTTCTGGCTACGGCGGCCTTAGACCGCAGGCCGAGCAGACGAACCGAGCCGACGAGCAGAGTGGCCAAGCAGAAGGGGTGGGGCGGCGGTTGGGCGATACACGGTGCACCAGTGAGACCACCAGACCCAGCGCTAGCTCGATCTGCCCTACCCACCGGGTGATGACAGGGCCACGTCAGCAACTGGACGGGAGTGGGCACAGCCACAACAGCGCGCGAGGACACCTATCAGCGAGCCTCGTGTGGTGGGTTCGCCGGCACACCGACACGGCGACCCGAACTGGTCCCGGATCAGCCCGTCCGGTCAGCCGGTTCGGGCACCCCGAGTGAATCGGATCCGCCCATCGGGGAGGCGCTCATGGGTGTAGTTGGTGTCGTGGATGCGGCGATGATCGCTCGGACACAACAACACCATGTTCGCGAGGTTGGTTCGGCCGCCTTCGGACCAGGGTTGGAGGTGGTGGGCTTCGGTCCAGGCAGCGGGTGCGTCGCAGTCTTCGGCCTGGCAGCCTTTGTCGCGCAGTCGCAGGGCTCGGTGTTGGATCGGGTGGGCCAGGCGGGCGGTGCGGCCGAGGTCGAGGATCTCGGAGTCGGTGCCGAGGACGACTGGGACGAGGTCGGCGTTGCAGGCCATCCGCCGGGCTTCGGCGGCGGTGATCTGGTCGCCGTCGAACCCGAGGGCGGCGGTGCCGAGGTCCTTGCGGAGGTCCTCGATGCTCATGGTGATGAACACCGTGGTCGCATGGCCACCGTGCCTGGGGAGCTGGTCGACGTCGTAGGTCTCGATCACTCGGGCGAACGCCTGGCCCAGGAGCCGGTCGTAGGGGGCCTTGCGGCCCCGGTTCTCCACGGTCAGCTTCCGGGGTTGGGCGAGCGAGTCCAGGATGGTGCGCAGTCGCATCCCGACGGCACGGGAGACCCTTGCGTGGAGGTCGATGGTGCCGTCGCCGTTGTCGCGGGTGGAGAAGAAGGTGCGCCGTTGGGCGTGTTCTTCCTCGCGCTGCAGGGCTTTGGCTTCGGCGGCGT
>NZ_JBEYUV010000002.1:259215-272508 GCF_040643685.1 Nocardioides sp. NPDC047086 | reverse complement strand
GCGAGTGGGCACGCAGGTGCCCACTCGGCCGACGTACGTGACGCCTCGGCGAGCGGGTGGCCGGTACCCTCCTAGCGTGCGCAAGGGTCGGATCATCCTGCTCAACGGGGCGTCGAGCTCGGGCAAGAGCAGCATCGGGCGCGAGCTGCTGCCGCTGCTCGAGGACCCGTGGTTCTTCGTCCCGGTCGACGAGATCAGCGGGATGCGGTCGACGGTGCATACGCGCGAGCTCGACGAGGACGGGATCGCCGACATGCTGCGGCGTACCCGGCTGGGCTATCACCGCGCCGTCGCGGCCCTGGCCTCGGTCGGCAACGACGTGATCATGGACTACCCGCTCAGCGAGACCTGGCGTCTCGAGGACCTGCTCGAGGTGCTCGACGGCTACGACGTCACGCTCGTCGAGGTCTGGTGTTCACCCGAGGAGCTCGAGCGGCGCGAGGCGGCGCGCGGGGACCGGCCGGCCGGACTCGCCCGGTCGCAGACCCTGGTCTATGCCCATGGTGCGTACGACATCCGCGTCGACTCCACCACCGCCACCCCGGCCGCGTGCGCGAAGGAGATCGCCGAGGCTCTTCCCGCTCTCACCGCGCCCAAGGCCTTCGACCGCCTCCGCCTCCTTCGCGCCGAGTAGGCGCTTACGTCGGCCGAGGCGTCACCTACGTCGGCCGAGGCGTCATCGCCGTGCCCACTCGGCCGACGCGGGCGATTTCTCGGCCGACGGGGGCGACCTCTCGGCGGGCGGGGTTGGCAGGGATGAGAAAATGATTCCCGACATGTCTGAAACGAAGCTTCCTCGCCCCGGTCAGGCCACCCTCGCCGGGTGGCTCATCGTGCTCGGCTCACTGCTCACCGTGGTGACCGCCTGGGACCAGATCGCCGGGCTGCGCAGCCTGGACACCCGGGAGCGGGTGGAGAAGGTGCTCGCCGAGCCGCCGCTCGCCGGCTCGGGGATCGGGCTCGACAACATCCTCGACCTCATGCACGTGATGGCGCTGGTCACCGGCGCCATGGCGGCAGCCGCGGTGATCCTCGGCTGGCACGTCCTGCAGCGCAACAAGCAGGCCCGGCTCGCGCTCACGGTCATCGCGGCGCCGCTCTTCTTCGCCGGGATGTTCGGCGGAGGCTTCTGGTCCACGCTGGCCGCCGTGGCCGTCGTACTTCTGTGGATGTCCCCCACCCGCGACTGGTTCGACGGCGTCTCGCCGACCAAGCGGGAGGCGCTCGACAACGGCGACCCCGATCAGGAGTCGTACGTCGCTCCGGCTCCGCCGGAGGCCCCGATCGCCGCGACCACCGCTACCGGCTCGACCTCTGGACCGGCTCGGCTCTCGGCGCAGCAGCCGCCGCCGTGGACCGGTGCGGTCGCCCAGCTCGCGAAGGCGGCGCCCAAGCGCCGACCGGGCGCCGTGATGGCAGCAGCGGTGCTCACCTGGATCGGCTCCGGGCTCACCGCACTGATGATGCTCGCCTCGGCGGTGACGGCGACCGCCAATCCCGACCTGATCCTCGACCAGGTGCGCAAGCAGGCGGAGAGCGACCCGACGATGCGGGAGGTGGCCGGGCTCTACACCACCGACATCATCGTCGCCTCGGCCTGGATCATGGCTGTGCTGGTGACGCTCGTGTGCGTCGCCGCCGGGGTGTTCGCCGCGTTCGTGATCCGCCGCCACTCCTGGGCCCGGGTCGCGCTGATGATCTCCGCCGGCATCTCGGCGCTGTCGCTGCTCCTCTTCGCCCTCGCCTTCCCGCCGGCGGTGGTCCTCTTCGGTGCCGCGGTCGCGACCTTCTCGTTCCTGCTGCGGCCCGAGGTCGCCGCGTGGTTCCGCAACAGGTGACGCCGCAGGCCGGATAGGCTCCGCGACATGTCAGATCAGTACGGCTCCTTCGACAACCCCTACGGCGGCACGCCGCCGTTCGAGGGGCAGGAGCCGCCGCCCCCGACGCCGTACGCCGCCCCGCAGCCGACACAGCCGCAGCAGCCCCAGGGATGGGGCCAGGTGCCCCCGGCCTACGGCCAGTACGCGATGGGGCAGCAGCCCCCGCCGTACCTTCGTCCCCACTATCCGCAGCCGGATCCCGACACCCGTCCCGGGACGGTGGTCGCGGCGTCGGTCATGACGATCGTGGGATCGGTGATCGCCCTGTTGATCTCGGTGTTCATGGTGCCCGCGGGGATCGCCGACTACAACGACCCGACGTCCTCCGAGAAGGGCGTGACGCTGGCGATGCTGATCTGGTTCGCCGTCTGCGGCGTGCTCAGCCTGATCGCGATCCCGCTCGGGATCATGGTGCTGTTCCGCTCCAACGTCGCCCGGATCCTGATCACCGTCGTCGGCAGCTTCGCCGCCTTCATCTCGCTCTTCACGGTGCTCTATCCGGCGCTGATCATCTCCGCGCTGGTGATGCTGTACGCCGGCAGAGCAGGCGCCTGGTTCGCCCGGCGTGCGCCGGCCGACCCGCTGCGGCCCGGGGCGGTGCCGGGCATGACACCGCCGACGCACCAACAGTTCTAGACGGGCTCAGGGGACGAGCGAGTCGTCCTTGGCGCCGTTCTCGGAGCCGCGGACGATCTTGTAGATGCGCAGGCCGATCCAGGCCACGACGGCCACGGCCACGACCACGATGACGATGTTCTGGAAGCGGCCGACGATCGGCTCGACCTTCTCCCAGTTGTCGCCGAGCTGGTAGCCGGCGAGGACGAAGATCGTGTTCCAGATCGCCGAGCCGACGGTGGTGAGGATCAGGAACTTCCAGATCGGCATCCGGGTCACTCCGGCGGGCACCGAGATCAGCGACCGGAAGATCGGGATGAACCGGCCGAAGAAGACCGTCCAGGCGCCGTACTTCTCGAAGAACGCCTCGGTCTTCTCCAGGTCGGAGGTCTTGATCAGCGGCAGCTTCTCGCCGATCCAGTAGACCCGCTCACGGCCGATCAGCGCGCCGATCAGGTAGAGCGCGAGCGCACCGACGACCGAGCCGAGGGTGGTCCAGATCAGCGCCTCGGCGATCGTGAACCGGCCCTGGGCGGCGGTGAAGCCGGCGAGCGGCAGGATGATCTCGGAGGGCAGCGGCGGGAAGAGGTTCTCCAGCGCGATGCCGAGCCCGGCACCCACGGGGCCGAGCTTGTCCATCAGGTCGACCGCCCAGCCGGCGACGCCGGTGAGCTCCTCGGTCTGGGCGGCGATGAGGATCATGAGGCTCTCTTCGGAAGTGTGTGGGTGGGCCGGGCGGCCGAAGCCTAGGAGGCTGCGTTGACCGCGTCCAGCTCGGCCCGGGTCAGCACGGATCGGATCTCCAGCGAGACGTCACGCAGCGACTCGCCGGGCTCGGGCGACCGGTCGATCGCACACACGACAGTGTCCACGATCGCACCAAGCGGGCGGAGCGCGTTGACGGCGTCGCGCACGGCACCACCGGACGTGATCACGTCCTCGATCAGCGTCACCCGCTTCCCGTCGAAGGAGGGTCCCTCGGCGAGCTTGGCGGTGCCGTACTCCTTCGCCTTCTTCCGGATGAAGATCGCCGGGATGCCGGTCTTGGCCGACACCATGGTCACGATCGGGATGCCGCCGAGCTCGAGGCCACCGAGCAGCTCGGTGCCCTCCGGCAGCAGCTCGACCATGCGAGCGGCGACACGGTCCAGGAGCGCCGGGTCCGCCTCGAAGAGGTACTTGTCGAAGTACGTGTCGCTGACCTGCCCCGAGCGGAGCGTGAACTCCCCGTGCAGGCGGCAGGTGGCGTCGATGTCGGCAGCAAGGCTCTGGTCCGTGGTCACGGCCCCTAGCCTAAGTGTCATGAGTGAGCGCCAGCGAACGGCATCAAGGGTCAGGCCGCCGCGTCCGTATTCTACGGTCTGCCCTACGGAGGCGGCGGCATGACGGCACGACGACTGCACGGCATCCCGCCGACGATCTTCTCCGAGATGTCGGCCCTGGCCGTCGCCACCGGCGCGGTCAACCTGGGCCAGGGCTTCCCCGACGTGGACGGCCCCGACGAGATCATCAAGGAAGCCGTCAGCGCCTTGGAGAGCGGACGGAACCAGTACGCCCCGGGCCCCGGCATCCCCGCGCTCCGTGAGGCGGTCGCGGCCCACCAGCAGCGCCGCTACGACCTGACCTTCGACCCGGCGCGTGAGGTCACGGTGACCACCGGCGCCACCGAGGGCATCGCAGCGGCGATCCTCGCCCTGGTCGACCCGGGCGACGAGGTGATCCTCGTCGAGCCCTACTACGACAGCTACCCGGCCATGGTGCAGTTCGCCGGCGGCGTACGTCGCCCGGTGACGCTCAGCCTGGACCCGGACGCGCCCGGCGGGAGACTGCCGCGGGAGGCGCTCGAGGCGGCCGTCACGGAGAAGACCAGGCTGCTCCTGCTCAACTCCCCGCACAACCCGACCGGCACCGTGCTCACCCGCGAGGAGCTGGAGACGGTCGCCGCCTTCGCGCGAGACCACGACCTGACGGTGGTCTCGGACGAGGTCTACGAACACCTGACGTTCGACGGGACGCCACACATCCCGATCGCCACGTTCCCCGGGATGCGGGAACGCACCCTGACGCTGTCGAGCATCGGCAAGTCCTTCTCGTTCACCGGCTGGAAGGTCGGCTGGGCGACCGGCCCCGAGCACCTGGTCCAGGCGCTGCTGGGCGCCAAGCAGTGGCTGACGTTCACCTCGGGAGCCCCACTGCAGCCGGCCGCTGCGTACGCGCTCGAGCATCTCGACCACTGGCCCAAGGAGCTGGCGCTCGACCTGCAGCACAGGCGCGACCTGCTCTGCGCCGGGCTGAAGCAGATCGGCCTGGACGTGACGATCCCGGAGGGCACCTACTTCGCCGTCTCCGACATCACCGACCTCGGCTGGAGCGACGGGCTCGAGTTCTGCCGGGCGCTGCCCGAGCGGGCCGGCGTCGTGGCCATCCCGCTGCAGGGGTTCTACGACACGGATGCCGGCAAGCACCTGGTCAGATGGACGTTCACCAAGCAGCGTGAGGTGATCGAGGAGGCGCTGGAGCGTCTCGCCCGCGGAGAGCTGACGCGTTAGTGGTCGGCCCGGCGGTCGGCGTCGCCGTCCGCCGGGGTGCGGGGCCGGACCGCCAGCCCCAGGATGTCGCGGTCCGGGTGGCCGTCGTCGTCGAGGTCCGCGGCCAGCCGTGAGGCCGTACGCCGCCGGCGCCACCACTCCACCATCGCGGGCGCGAAGGCGAGCGCGAAGAGCAGCAGGATCAGGTAGTCGATGTTGTCGGCCAGCCAGGGCCAGCGGGATCCGACGAAGAAGCCGAACAACGTCACCACCAGGACCCACAGCACGCCGCCGACGAGGCTCCAGAAGTAGAACCGTCGCCGGTCCATGTGGGTGACTCCGGCGACGACGGTGACATAGGTGCGTACGAAGGCGATGAACCGGCCGATCACCAGCGCCTTGTTGCCGTGCTTGTCGAAGAACTCACGGGTCTGGTCGAAATGCCGCTTTTTGATGAACCTGCCGTTGCGTTCATAGAGCCGCGGCCCGATCTTTCTACCGATCTCATAGCCCGTCACGTTGCCGGCGAAGGCCGCGGCGACGAAGAAGAGCATCGCGACCACGATCTCGACGCCCGGAGGCCCGGGAAAGAGGTCGATCTTGCCGGTCGCGATGAAGATTCCGAGCGCGATCAGCAGGCTGTCACCTGGTAGGAACGGGAAGAAGAGACCGCACTCGATGAAGATGATGATGAGGCTGATCCAGAAGAGCGGCTCGCCGAAAGTGGCCAGCAGAAAGTCCGGACTCATCCACTCCAAACCGGCCAACATCGGCGCAAAATTCCCCGCACCTGTCACCCGCCCTACGGTACCCATAGGTAACAACTCTTGTTGTCGAATATTCTGACTCGTCGATGAACGAGACACGACCGTCCGAGGCTGAATCCAGAGCGCCGTACGACCCGATGCCCCACGGGCAGCCCGAGGTCGGCCTGGGCCCGTGGCAAGGTGAGTGGCCCGAGGGGGAGCACTGGGACCCGGACCTGCTGGCCAACGGTGACCGCCGCAACGTGGTCGACCGCTACCGCTACTGGACCCTCGAGGCGATCGTCGCCGACCTCGACCAGCGCCGCCACGGCTTCCATGTCGCCATCGAGAACTGGCAGCACGACTTCAACATCGGCACCATCGTCCGCACCGCCAACGCCTTCCTCGCCGCCGAGGTGCACATCGTCGGCAATCGCCGCTGGAACCGCCGCGGCGCGATGGTCACCGACCGTTACCAGCACGTCCATCACCACCCGGACGTGCCCGCGCTCGCGGCGTACCTCCATGAACGAGACGTACGCCTCCTCGGCATCGACAACCTGCCCGGATCCCTCCACCTGGAGACCATGGAGCTGCCGAAGTCGGTCTGCTTCCTGTTCGGGCAGGAGGGCCCGGGCCTGTCCGTACAGGCCCGCGAGAGCGTCGACGGCACCTTCTCGATCGCCCAGTTCGGCTCGACGCGGTCCATCAACGCCTCGGCGGCCGCGGCGATCGCGATGCACTCCTGGGTCGTCCAGCACGCAGATCTGGGCTCGGACGAGGCCTGGCGCGGCTGAGAGACGAACGATCCCCCGGGCGCATAGCCCGGGGGATCGGTGGAGCAGCTGGAGTCAGCGGGTCAGTTGGTGTTCCGCTCGTAGCAGACGACCGTGTGGTCACCGGTCTGCCACTCGTACTTGCTCGTGACGCTGTAGGCCCTCGTCCTGGCCGGGCAGTTCTTCGCGACGGCGTTCTGGACGGAGGTCGTGCTCGGGTAGGTCGTACCGGACTTCCTGAAGGCCGAGATCGACTTGTAGGTGTGCCCGCTCAGGCAGGAGTACGGCCCGGCGAACTTCGCGCTCATGCAGCCGCGGGTGCGCTGGGTCAGCGCGATGCCCTCGAGGAACTTCGCCCGGTTGGTCGGCAGGTTCTTCAGCGAGTCCTTGCCGGGGAGGACGACGTCGCAGCGGAACCAGCGCTGGCCGGCCTTGAACTGCTCGGGGGTGGGCACGTAGAACGCGGTGGTGTACGCCGACTGGTTCCGCTTCGAGGCGGTGCTGCCGAGCTTCTTGCTGAGCGCGCGCACGCACGTCTTGACCATGTGGGAGTAGTTGGCCTCGCGGGTGAGTGAGGCCTCGGTGCGGGTCGTACCCGACACCAGGGTGCCCAACGCGATGGTCTTCGCGGTGTGGGCCGCGCTGCACGAGACCTTCTTACCGGTCTGAGACCAGGAGCCGTAGGCCGTCCAGCCGTAGTTGTAGCAGGTTCCGACCGTGGGCTTGGGCGGCACCGCCGCGTCAGCCTTGGTGGCGGTGAGTCCGATGAGGGAGAAGACGCCGATGACGAGCCCGAGGATGAGGGCAGCCGTCACGGGCTTCTGCGCAGGCGCGAGCGCGCCGGCACGAAGACGAGACATGATCGTGCTTTCGAATGGGTGGGATGTGGCGGCTGAATCTTCGCAGCGGGATGCCCGGCAGGGCATAGTCAATTCGGGTGGTTGTAACCGGGTTACGACCCGGTGTCAACGGCGAAAACCTGATCCGCTAAAGTTAACTTCTGGGTCGCCCGGATGTGCCCCACTTCGGTGGGTGCGTGGCCTCGGGGCCGGGCGGCAGCGGGGGCTCTCAGTGCCTCTCCGCCCGGTAGCGGATCTGCACCTGCTCGCCGGTCTGCAGGACGTCGATGACGCGCATCCGCTTGCTGGTGATCCGGCGGGGGAGCAGGGGCGCCCCGGCACCGAGGGTGACCGGGCAGATCCCGGCCACGACCTCGTCGAGCAGTCCGGCGTCGTCGAACTGGCCGACCAGGTCCCCACCGCCCACGAGCCAGATCCCACCGTCGACCGTCGCCGCGATCTCGTCGTAGACGGGCGTCACGTCACCATGCACGAAGTGCACCTGCGTGCCCTGGACCTCCGGCAGGTCGGTCGCGTGCGTGAACACCCATACCGGCCGCTCGGCGTAGTACTCCCGCCACTTCTCCGGCCCGGTCAGCATCTCCGGATCGTGCTCGATCATCCAGCGGTACGTCGTGCCGCCCATCACCAGCGCCGCCGACTCCGTCATCAGCCGCTCCCAGGAGGTCTCGTCGTCGCCGTGCGGCGTCTCGAAGAGCCAGTCGAGCGAGTTGTTCTCGTCGGCGATGTAGCCGTCCAGCGATGTCGCGGTGAAGTAGGTGACCTTGGGCATGCCCCTGACGCTAGGCGCGTCAGGGGCATGCCTGCCCGACCGTTCTTGCTCTGTCTCCGGCTAGGTCCGCGAAGCGTCCCCCGACTCCAGACAGGTACGCAGCGTCGCGAGCCCACGGGAGGAGTGGCTCTTCACGGTCCCCTCGCTGATCCGCAGCTCGCGCGCCGTCTCGGCCACCGACAGCTGCAGCCAGTGCCGCAGGACGACCACCTTGCGCTGCATCTCGGGCAGCTCCTGGAGCGCGTCGAACAGCTCGGACCGCTCCTCGACCTGGTCCGTCGGACCGGGTCGCTCCGGCAGGTCGCCCGACCGCTCCCGCCGCCACCACGGCCGCCGGGTCTGGTCGATGTGGGCGCGGACGAGGATCGTCCGGACGTACGCCTCCTCCGACCCGGGCTCCACCCGCCGCCAGGCCGCATAGAGCTTCACCAGGGACGTCTGCACCAGGTCGTCCGCCCGGTGCCAGTCGCCGCACAGCGCGTACGCCACCCGCACCAGGTGCGGCCGCCTGGCCGCGACGAACGCGGTGAAGGCCTCGTCGTGCGCGCTCATGCCCACGGCCCCCCTTTGGGGCCGTTGTTTCGCCGGACGATCTCGGCGAACTCGTCGAGCGAGAACGGACCCCGGTCCTCGGCGTACGGCGTCGGGAGCAGGTTGTAGACGAACGCCCATGAGACGTTCTTCGTCCGCGTAGCACTCTCCTTCTCCTGGACGAGGACGTATTGCTCCTTGCCGTCGACCGTGATCCGTGCGGCCGCAGTCTGTGACGTCTCGGCAGTGAAGGACTCGTTGATGTCCGGGTCGGCGACCTGTTCGAGGACCTTCACCCCGTCTTCGGCGGGGACGACAGTCGAGCCGCTGAACTCGACCGCATGGGTGACGGCCGGTTCCCCGAGGTTGAGGTCGTTCGGACGGTAGGCCGTGCGATCCGTCTTCTCGACGCGTGTCAGCCAGTCGTCGATGGTCTGGCCGGGAATGGCATAGGTCGAGCCGCCGTCGGGTGCCAGTGACAGTGCTGTGCGGCTTTGTCGGAAGAAGAGCCACTTTTTGAGGCCTTCTCGCTCGATGACCGCTCCGACCGAGTCCCAGGGTGCGTCGTATCCGAACGGGTTGGAGATCTCGCGGACGATCTCCCAGCCGTTCCCGCCGATGGCGAGCTGGCCGCCGGCCTCCCACGTGGTGTCTGGGACGTAGTCGGGAAGCTCACGTGCCCACGTCCGAAAGTCCTTCGCGGTGCGGGATGCGTCGGTGAATGAGGCGTCGTCCGGTTCCGGGAAGTAGGCGTAGATCGTCTTCTCGCCGTCGGTCACCGCCACCGCCAGTGAGTCACTGGTGGTGAGGGCTCCGACCCGGTCCACCTCAGTCCAACCTCCCTGGAGCCTCGTCGCGCCGGTGTCGAAGTCGTACGCGACCGGAGCCAGGTCGCTCAAGGGGATGTCGACAGCGGGAGGCCGCTCCTCGTCCGTCGACCGCGTCGCGATCGGGGGCTCGGGGTCAGCACTGTCTCGCGAGGGGTCGACGACCGCGCCGATCCCGATCACGGCGGCCACCGCAGCGACGGTGCCGGCGACGGCGGCGAGCCGCCGGCGGCGTACGAACTTCTTCCCGTCCGCCACGAGCGCGGCCGGGTCGGTGTGCGTGGGCGGGGGTTGGGGAATCGCCCGTTCCAGGGTTTCCTGCCAGTCCATGTTGCCTCCAAGGTCAGTCTCACCCGTGGATACGGATCTCGCGGTAGATCGGTTGTCCTGCTTGATCGATCCAACTCCGAGCGTTGGTAACGGGTGGACCGGGGCGCATTACGCTGGCCACCAGCGCACCGGTCGACAACGGATCTTCAAGGAGACCCCCAGATGCCCATCGCCACCCCCGAGAAGTACGCCGAGATGCTCGCGACCGCGAAGGAGAAGGGGTTCGCCTTCCCCGCGATCAACGTCTCCTCGTCGCAGACGCTCAACGCGGCACTGGCCGGCTTCGCGGAGGCCGGATCGGACGGCATCATCCAGATCTCCACGGGCGGCGCCGAGTACCTCTCCGGCCCCACGGTCAAGAACATGGTGACCGGCTCGGTGGCCTTCGCGGCGTACGCGACCGAGGTCGCCAAGTCCTACGACGTCAACATCGCGCTCCACACCGACCACTGCCCCAAGGACAAGCTCGACGGTTTCGTACGTCCTCTGCTCGAGCTCTCCGCCGAGCGCGTCCAGCGCGGTGAGGCGCCGCTGTTCCAGAGCCACATGTGGGACGGGTCCGCGGTGCCGCTGGAGGAGAACCTGCAGATCGCCGAGGAGCTGCTGGCGAAGGCCAAGGCCGCCCACATCGTGCTCGAGATCGAGGTCGGCGTGGTCGGTGGCGAGGAGGACGGCATCGTCGGGGCGATCGACGACAAGCTCTACTCGACCCCCGAGGACGCCATCGCGACCGCCGACGCGCTGGGTGTCGAGGGCTACCTGACCGCGCTCACCTTCGGCAACGTGCACGGCGTCTACAAGCCGGGCAACGTCAAGCTCCGTCCCTCGATCCTGCGCGACGCCCAGGACGCGGTCGTGGCCAAGCTCGGCCTGCCGGCCGGTGCCAAGCCGTTCGATCTCGTCTTCCACGGCGGCTCCGGCTCGAGCGCCGAGGAGATCGCCGAGGCGGTCTCGTACGGCGTGGTCAAGATGAACATCGACACCGACACCCAGTACGCCTACACCCGCCCGGTCGCCGGCCACATGCTCGCCCACTACGACGGCGTTCTCAAGGTCGACGGCGAGGTCGGAGACAAGAAGCAGTACGATCCTCGCGCGTGGGGCAAGCTCGCTGAGGCCGGTATGGCCACTCGGGTCGTAGAGGGTGCCCAGCATCTCGGTTCTGCGGGCAACTCCATCGGCTGATCGACACGCCGGGGACAGGCCAATGGTCCCGATTCGGAAAACGTTGTGGCACACGGCATAGCAAACTCGGGCTTATGTCGTTGTGCCGGTCATTGGTAAAGCGATTCAATGCCCCTAGCTGGACGGCGACTCTCGGGTAATCAAGTCGGACCGTCCCCTCGGCGTTGATCTTGGGAGGGACATCCTCGGTATGGAAACCACTGCGCGAAACCGCACAATCGGCGGGATCGTCATAGGCGCGATCATTCTGATCCTGCTGCTCGTCTTGTTCTCTTGCACTGTGAACAACGGTGATCCACAGAGCTCGCCGGAGAAGGATCCGACCACCGGGGAGTCTTCGCTCCCCAGTGATCCGGACACTCTCGAGCCTGACGAGAAGCCGTCGGAGAAGGAGTCCGACGAGCCGGAGGTCGTCGACGACGACATCGTGCCGGCCGCCAACACCGGAGTGACCTTCATCCCCGCGGGCAACGTGCCCTCGGGCAGCACGCCCACCTGTGAGCTCGACCCGAGCGCCTGCGAGGACACTCGTCCGCCGGGCGCCGGTGTGGACATCTGCGAGATCCGCCCGGACCTGACCCAGTGCCAGGAGCCCGAGCCGCCGACCACCCCGCCGGGTGACGGCGACCCGACCACCCCGCCGGACGACGACTGCCTGCTTCCGCTCGGCCTGCTGTGCCCCGAGGACCCGGGTCCCGAGGACCCCGGCCCGGAGGACCCCGGCCCCGGTGACCCGGAGGACGACAACACTCCTCCTTCCAAGGTTTCTGACGTGGCCTGCCGGGTCAACCAGAACGACCCGAGGATCATCACCGTCACGTGGGGTGATGCAAGGGACAACGTTGGTGTCGAGTCTTACGCGGTTTACACCGACCAAAACTTCGCGCAGCCGAGCGAAAAGGGTCCGCACCGCGCGACCTACGAGCTCAGGGCTGGCAACGTTTACAACTTCTGGGTTCGCGCGGTCGATGCTGCGGAGAATCAATCTGAAGAGTGGGACGTGGTGACCTGTGCAACGGACGTTGAGGCACCGGAGATCCCGTCGAACCTCGATGTGCAGTCGGTGGAGCCCACCGCCAGCACCCTTGAGCTGACCTGGGAGCGGTCCTTCGACAACCCGAGGCCGGGCGGTGTCGGCGAGGTGACCTACAACGTCTACCGCGACGGCGAGTTCTACCTGAACGTTGACGGATTGTCGTATGAGGACACCGAGTTGGAGTCCGACCGTGAGTACAAGTACCAGGTGCAGGCCGTAGACGGTGCTGGCAACAAGTCCGAACGAACTGAAGTCGTGACCGGTAAGACGATGATGCCGCCGACGGCACCTACGAACGTCCAGATCGCGAATGCCGGCCCGCTTGGGTTTGATGTGTCCTGGACTGCGTCGACTGATCCGGATGGTGAGACCCCGCAGGATCGGATTGCCTACCACGTTGACGTCGAGGGTGGCGGCTGCATCTCGACCACTGTGACCGGAAGCACCTCGGCGAGGATCACCTGCGTGAACCTGTTCGGTGCGGACTCAACGGTCACTGTCACGGCTGAAGATGGAGGCGGAAACCTTTCTGAGCCGAGTGCCCCGGCCTCGACTGCTAACACCCCGCAGGAGGGCGACGGTGCTGCGCTCCGCTCGACCACTCCCGGCGAGGAGAAGTCCGACGCCCCGGCCGACAGTCCGGTTCCGTCCGACGTCCCGGACGTGAAGGCTCCAGTCGAGGAGCCGACCGAGGAGAAGTCGCCGCTGCTGCCGGGTCTGGATGACATCCTCCCGGGTGGCGACGACGCCGCTGAGGCTCCTGCTGAGGAGCCGGCCGAGCCCGAGGCAGAGCCGAGCGAGTCGGAGTCCCTGGCCGCGCGGCCGACGACCGAGGAGCCTGCTGACGAGGCGACCGAGGACGCTCCGGCCGAGGAGGACGAGGGTGGCCTGCTGGGCGACATCGTCGACTCGGTGACGAGCGCCGTGGCCGCGGTGTTCTAGTCGATCACACGCCGAGAAACAGGGCGGGGAGAGCCGAGAGGCTCTCCCCGCCCTGTTTGTTGTCGGTGTGCCGCGGTGCGATTGCCCACGGCGCCGAAGACTTCCCCGCACGAGCGCACGTCCCCCACGCACCGGAGCGTGGGGACGTACCTGGGTGCGGGGCGCCGGAGGCGTAGAGGAGCGGCGGCAGACTGCTGACCGAGGTAACTCGGTCGGCAGTCACTCTCATCGTGGAGTTGGGCGCGGAGTGTGTCCGTTCGCCGAG